>NZ_MEBP01000076.1:0-9978 GCF_001722075.1 Salinivibrio sp. SS2
AAGTTGGCGAAGCATTGGCCAACGTGAAAGCAATAAACAAAGTCATAAGACTTGGTATGCCTGTTAGTTACCGAGTTGATTGATGGGGGCAACCCCATTGGGATCAGTGCGTTAGGTGAATGATTTGATCAACAACGCCGTTTTGCACCAACAAAAATGCAGCAAGCAACCATTGGGTTGCCGTAAGCGTTATCAGTAATGTAGGCGCATCAAGTTCAAACATAAGGTGGACATTATTCAAGGCGTAATTTTACTGTACCACTTTCTCAGTGGCAGCTTGGGGTAATCGATGTGCGCAATATCAATTTCTATGCGTTAATTTTTGTGACAGTTTCAGTCACCTTGTGCTTATCGCAAGGCGTAACGCACAAGGGTTAGTTGCGATATAACACTTTAATAATATGCCAACCGAATTTGGTTTTTATTGGTCCAAGAGGACGCAATAATTCGCCATTGAATACCGCTTTGTCGAAAGAGGGAGCCATATCACCGCGACGAAATTCGCCCAGATCCCCACCGCGTTTTCCCGATGGGCATTGCGAGTATTTTTTCGCCAACGCCTGAAAATTCGCACCTTGTTTGAGCTGAGCGAGAATTGTTGTCGCTTGCGTTTTATCTTTCACCAGTATGTGCAACGCCGCTGCTTTTTTGGCCATGATGCCACCCTACTTGCCACAAAAGCCAGCGATTATAACGAATCCAGTCATTAAAGGGGACTGAATTTTATCTCGCTGAGCCGTCCGTATAATTACCGTGCATTCGCCACCTTCGTTGCCACTCCGCTAACTGCTGGACACGTTTCTTACCACCCAATGGGTTGATAAATCGCGTCATGAGTCGCCAATAAAAACGTAAGCTGTCTCCTTTGCGTCGCGGGATCAGGTGAATATGAACATGGGGGATATGTTGCCCAGCATCATGACCATTGTTAACGACCAAGGTGTAATCGCTCACATCATCCATCACGTCAAACATCCGCTTGCCGATTTGATGTGCAAATTGAAATAACTCGGTATGTTCTTGCGCAGAGAGTTGCTCAAGGTGCGAGGCGTGACTGCGGCTCAGAATCAGGACATGACCTTCGGTGATGGGATAGATATCGAGGATTGCCTTCAATCCATGACGCTCTGCCACACTGAAATGTTCAAGTTGATTGCTGTGGATCTCGCATATGATGCACGACTTGTTGCTTAGCAAACATGGCTCCTGTTACGTCGTAACATGGCTTAATATCCCTTACCCAAACAGGCTAAAAAACCAGCACACATTATTTAGTGTTAAAACCAATACTGTTCGATAAATCGTCTTATCATCGATTTTTCGTTTCGCGTTATATCTATATTTTTCTTTGAAAAGCCACTTCACCAATATCCGCTTTATCGTTAAACCACTACAAAACGCTGAATAAATCTAGTCTTATTCAGTATCTTGCCGTTATTTTGCGCTGAGATTTTCTCTTTTGATGCAAAAACAAGATCTCAGTCACAGTGCAAACACGCCAAAATTCATCTGGCTTTAATAATTACAGCTCTGATGTTTAAGCTGTTGGGATAGTCTGTCTGGTGGCCAAAAACATCGGCAGATGCTTCCACGGGTATAGGAGAGACAGGCACAAAGTGCCAACTCGTCAAGTGAGAAAAAGATCTTAATCACACTCTCGTTAACCACGAGTGAAAGCTAAACCACATATCGGAGGGACACGATGTCCATTTATAGCCATCTTAAGCAATTGACTGCGGTTTCATGCGTTGCTGCTGCGCTTGGCTTTTCAGCCCTAGCCAGCGCCGATACTTGGCGCTATGCGCACGAAGAGTATGAAGGTGACGTACAAGACGTGTATGCACACAAGTTTAAGGAATACATCGAAGATAACTCTGAACACTCTTTGCAAATCTATCGCTTCGGCGAGCTGGGTGAGTCTGATGACATCATGGAGCAAACCCAAGCCGGTATTCTTCAATTTGTTAACCAATCGCCAGGCTTTACTGGCTCATTGATCCCAGAGGCACAAATTTTCTTCATCCCTTATCTGATGCCAACCAACATGGAAACCGTGATCGAGTTCTTCCGTCAGAGCAAGGCAGTGAATGAAGATTTCCCGAAACTGTATGAAGAGCAAGGCCTTGAGCTTCTCAAGATGTATCCTGAGGGCGAAATGGTCATGACTGCCGACGAGCCTGTGACTGAGCCGGCCGATCTGAAAGGCAAGAAGATCCGCGTCATGACTAACCCACTGCTTTCATCAACCTATGAAGCCTTTGGTGCAACGCCAACGCCATTACCATGGGGTGAAGTATATGGCGCACTCCAAACCAATATGATCCAAGGCCAAGAAAACCCGATTTTCTGGATTGAATCAGGTGGTTTGTACGAAGTATCGCCGAACCTGATCTTCACGCACCACGGTTGGTTTACCACTGCCTCCATGGCAAACAAAGACTTCTTTGACGGATTGTCGAAAGACGATCAAGCAATGATCCGTGACGCGGCTGATTATGCCTTCAACGAAACGGTGAAACATATCCGTGGCCTTGCTGAGAAGTCATTGGAGAAAATTCAAGCTTCGAGCGACGACGTGACTGTCACACGCCTGACGGATGAGCAAATCGCTAAGTTCAAAGCACGTGCACCTCAGGTTGAAGAAACCTTCTATGAAATGACCGGCGAAAGCGGCAAAGCCCTTCTTAATCAATTTAAGAAAGATCTCGAAGCCGTTACTAACTAGTTGTCAGTTGTTCAGGCACCGCGCCTTGCGGTGCCTGTTTATTTTGAGGAATACGTAATGACCGATTCCGACTCTCTCACTTATCACTCAGAGCTTCCCGGCCTTCTTGGTAAATTGGACACCCTGATCTGCAAAATCGAGTCGTTTATGCTCGCCGCAGGCGTGCTGTTAATGGCGCTCAATACCTGCGTGAACGTCGTGGCGCGTTTTGGCTTTGGTCAAGGGCTGTTCTTTTCCGGTGAGATAAACCGCATTCTGATCATTCTGATCACGTTCGCGGGGATTGGCTATGCCGCTCGCCATGGCCGACATATTCGTATGTCCGCCCTTTACGACACCCTGCCGTTTAAGGGACGTAAGATTCTAATGATCACTATCGCGCTGGTAACTGGCTTGATTATGCTGGTTCTCGCATATTTTTCTTATCAATACATCGTTTCGGTATACGACCGAGGCCGTATTTTGCCCGCCCTCGGCTTTGAAATCTGGTGGATCTATATTTGGGTTCCTCTTGGGTTTGTCATCACAGGGATTCAATACGGACTAACTGTATATAAAAACCTAACCGCTCCCGATGTTTATCTCTCCGCCGGCGTGCTTGACGGTTACGCTGAGACTGAAAGTGAAGTTTAAATAGGCACTCTTATGGCCCTGACTTTAATGTTCATCATGATTGTCTTGCTCGTGCTTGGCTTTCCGATGATGATTCCCCTTACGGCTGCCGCCTTAACCGGTTTTTACATGATGTTTGGTGGCGTCGGTCAAATGGATACCTTTATCCAACAAGTGTTAGGCGGCATCCGCCCAGCGTCCTTGATTGCTGTGCCCATGTTTATCCTTGCTGCAGATATTATGACCCGTGGTCAATCGGCCTCTCGCTTAATAGATATGGTCATGACGTTTATCGGCCATATTCGTGGCGGCTTAGCCATCAGTACTGCAACATCTTGCACGCTGTTCGGCGCCGTTTCAGGTTCAACCCAAGCGACAGTGGTCGCAGTGGGTTCTGCTTTACGTCCTAAATTATTGCGCGCCGGATACAGCGATTCGTTCTCACTCGCGCTGATTATCAACTCGAGTGATATCGCCTTTTTGATCCCACCGAGTATCGGGATGATCATTTACGGGGTGATCTCTGAGACCTCGATTGCCGAGCTATTTATCGCTGGGATTGGCCCTGGTTTGATGATTCTGTGCTTTTTCTCTTTGTACTGTCTCTATTACGCGACGGTCAATAAAGTGCCGACTGAGCCAAAGGCCACATGGAAAGAGCGTATGCAGGCCACGCGGAAAGCGCTCTGGCCACTGATGTTCCCATTAATTATTGTGGGAGGGATTTATGGCGGTGTGTTCAGTCCCACCGAAGCGGCTGCCGTGTGTGTACTTTATGCGATGATTTTGGAGTTTGGGGTATTCCGATCATTAAGCAGTCGAGATGTCTTTACCATCGCGCGCTCAACTGGTCTTATCACTGCAGTGGTTTTCATTTTGGTAGGGGTCGGTAATGGGTTCTCTTGGATTATCTCATTCGCACAAATCCCACAAACCATTCTAGAAGCCGTAGGGATTAGTCAAATGGGCCCTATGGGTGTCCTTGCCTCAATTTCTATCGCCTTCTTCGTCGCCTGTATGTTTGTAGACCCCATTGTGGTTATCTTGGTGTTAACACCTATATTTGCACCTGCGATAGAAGCCACTAGTCTTGATCCTGTACATGTGGGGATAGTGATCACCTTGCAAGTCGCGATTGGTTCAGCAACACCACCCTTTGGCTGCGATATTTTTACCGCGATTGCGATTTTCAAAAAACCCTATTGGGAAGTTATCCGTGGGACAGGCCCTTTTATTGCGATGCTGCTCCTCTCTGCCGCATTACTGGTGATGTTCCCTCAGATTGCGTTATTCCTGCGTGATATCGCGTTTGGATAACCTAACAACAGGAGTAACTGGATGTTTAAACGAATACTCGTTGCGGTTGATGGCTCTTTTTCAGCCTTGAACGCATTGGATAAAGCGATAGAAATTCAACAACTCACCGGTGCAGAGTTGTATCTTTTGTGTGTGTTTAAGCATCACAGTTTGTTTGAAGCATCGCTATCAATGGTGCGTCCTGATCGATTACAAATCCCAGATCAAACCCTGAGCGAATACGCACGTAACATCGTCGAGCAAGCCAAGCAACATGCGCTTGAAAATGGTGGCGAAAATGTACGTGGTTTTGTAAAAGGCGGTCGCCCCTCTAAAACCATCATTAAGTTTGCCAAAAGCAAAGAGGTAGATTTGATTGTGATGGGGGCACACGGGACGCATTCGGATAAAGACGGTATGTTCCTTGGCAGTGTGTCTCATCGGGTGGCTGGACGCGCCCACTGCCCCACGATGGTCGTCTAACGCTATAATGGCTTTGCTTCACTGCACAACACAATCCCTTACGCTAAACAGAAAAACGCCGCTATTGGATAGCGGCGTTTTTCTATGATGCCAACTTATCAGCTATTGAATATGAAAGTAGTGGCTATTAAGCACTAAATGCACAGCGATAGAGGCGATATACCCCAGCATAATGACAGGTGCCCACTTCAAATGACCAAAGAAGGTGTATTTGCCGTGCGCTTGTCCCATCAATGCCACCCCTGCGGCTGACCCCAAAGAGAGCAAGCTGCCGCCAACACCGGCCGTTAATGTCACCAACAACCAGTTTCCGTGCGACATTTCTGGGCTCATCGTTAATACGGCGAACATCACAGGGATATTATCGACCACCGCGGATAACACCCCAACTAAGCTATTCGCCCAGATAGGATCCCACTGAAGGTACATAACGTTTGAGACCATGGTGAGGTAACCAATCAAGCTAAGTCCCCCGACACACATCACGACCCCATAGAAGAAAAGCAAGGTGTCCCACTCCGCATGGGAGATGCGACGAAACACATCAAAAGGCACCACTGAGCCCAAGCGACGCAACGCCGCTTCATCATTCTTCGCCTCCGCAATCGCACGTTTACGTGCCAATGAGCGCGGTAGGGTGCGACGCAAGTAAAAGCCAAAGAACTGTAGATACGCGAGGCCCATCATCATGCCCATCACCGGTGGGAAGTGAATAAAGCCATGGAACGCAACCGCGGTGGCAATGGTGAGTAAAAACAACACCATAATACGACGCGCGCCACGCTTAAGCTCGACGTGCTCTTGCATTACATCCGGCTGCGTCCGTGGGATAAACAGTGACATAATAAAAGCGGGGATCACGTAGTTGACCACAGATGGAATGAACAAAGCTCCGAACTCAGCAAAGGTCACTTTACCCGCCTGCCAAACCATCAGTGTGGTGATATCACCAAAGGGACTGAACGCGCCTCCTGCGTTCGCGGCAACCACAATATTGATACACGCGAGGTTCACAAAGCGAGGATTGTCACCGCCGATTTTTAGCACAATCGTACACATCAATAGTGCCGTTGTGAGGTTATCTGCAATGGGAGAGATAAAGAAGGAAAGTACCCCAGTGATCCAAAACAAGGTACGTAAGTCATAACCTTTGCTTAGAATCCACGCTTTTAAGCCATCAAATAGACGCCTTTCTTCCATCGCAGAAATATAGGTCATCGCCACCAGCAAAAATAGCAGTAGCTCTGCATACTCAAGGAGGTTGTGCTCAAGCGCCGCATGCGCGGGGGCCATGTCTCCCCATTGAGAGTACGCATACCCGATTAGCAACCAGATTAACCCCGCCGCCAGTAACACGGGCTTTGACTTACGCAGATGAAGCTTTTCTTCTAGCATCACCAAGCTGTAAGCCACGGCAAAAATGGCTAAAGAGGCATAGCCTACCCAGTTCTGGGTTAAATCCAGTCCTTGTCCTGTCGTAGCGGCAAATGCACTCGGCGAAACTACCGCCAGTGCCGCAACCAAACGCTTCATCCTTGAGCCTCCAAGTATTGATTACCTAACTTTTCTACATTGCATAAAAAACCGGCCTAGTCGGCCGTGTCGTCTAAAACCCTATATCGATAGGGGATAAATACCTGCCAGCGCCCTGTCGTGACACGATTCGCAGCCTCGAAAAAGACCTCAAACAGCGCACGCTTTTGCACTCAACGGGTTTTCATAATCGTTTGTTTTGCTCATTTGCCGCGTAGCAGCACAAAAGCAAACATAATATTAACAAATGTGGCGTGAACGTCTATCTTTAAGCGAGGTGAATCGGCAAAAAAGAGATGACATTGCTTACTGTCAAGCTTAATAATATCAACTTACTAGTCGACATACGCTGTCATCGTCAGCAAAAAACGACTAAGTTTGAATAAAAAGCAAATAAATTCAATTGCTATAAAAACAAAACCCATATTTTAACTAACAAACAACATCGCAATCTAACATCCTTGCTTGATCACCACCCATGGCATGCATGATGAGAAGAAGGGAGTCACTATGAAAGCACTTAAACTCGCCACATTGGCCTGCGCTGCCGCGCTGTCTGTTGGCGCCTCTGTGACGGCACTGGCAGAAACCGCGACGGTTGCGGTTTCCCAAATTGTCGAGCACCCTGCGCTTGATGCCGCGCGAAACGGTCTACTCGATGGGTTAAAAGCCAAAGGATATACACCGGGTGAAAATCTAGATTTTAAATATCAAACAGCGCAAGGTAACCCGGCTATTGCCGTTCAAATCGCTCGTCAATATGTTGGCGAACAACCTGATGTGTTGGTTGGCATTGCGACGCCTTCCGCGCAAGCACTGGCTGCCGCTACCAAAGATATCCCAATTATTTTTACCGCCGTTACCGATCCTGTGGGGGCGAAACTGGTCAAGAACATGGACGCACCGAGTGGCAACGTAACGGGTCTGTCTGACCTCTCTCCTGTCGCTCAACACGTTGCATTGGCTAAAGAGTTACTCCCCGAGCTCACCACTATTGGGGTGGTTTACAATCCAGGGGAAGCTAATGCCGTCACCTTAGTCGAATTACTCCGTGAAGCCGCAAATGCTCAAGGCATTAAGGTTGTGGAAGGAACAGCGCTAAAAAGTGCCGATGTTCAATCTGCTGCGCAAGTTGTGGCCACCCAAGCGGATGTGATTTATGCGCCAACCGATAATACCGTTGCCAGCGCCATCGATGGTCTTATCGCAGCGGCTAATTCTGCTGATACCCCAGTGATTGGCGGTTCGACATCGTATATTCCTAACGGCGCCGTGGTGGCGCTCGGCTTTGATTACTACTCCGTTGGTGTGCAAACGTCTGATTATGTTGCTGCGGTACTGGAAGGGAAACCCGTGTCTTCACTGCCGGCCAAAGTCGCGCTCGGCTCTGACTTAGCCGTTAATCGTGCAGCTGCCAATCGACTTGGCATCACGGTTCCCGACACAATTTTGGATCGTGCCGCGCGTATTCAAGACTAGTCAGTATCAGTCTTAGGAGTAGTTGATGACTGCCATTGCTTTTTTTGGCACCTTGGAAGTAGGCCTTATCTATGGCTTGGTCGCCTTAGGGGTTTATCTGACGTTCCGGGTGCTTGATTTTCCCGATCTTACCGTTGATGGCAGCTTCCCGATGGGCGCTGCAGTGGCGGCCACTCTTATCGTCGCAGGCTACAACCCTTGGTTTGCTACCGCAGTCGCTATTCTGGCCGGTGGGATCACCGGCTTGGTGACGGCGTTTTTGACGGTGAAGTGCGGCATCCTCAATCTGCTCTCGAGCATTTTGACAATGATTGCCGCCTTTTCGATCAATATTCGTATTATGGGCCGGCCGAATATCGCCTTGTTGGGTGAGGAAACAATTCTTACCCCATTCGAACAGCTGGGTATTGCACCTGTCTATCTGCGTCCACTGGTGGTCGGTGTTTTGGTGATTATCAGCGGTTTGTTGGTGATCCGCTTACTCGCCAGTGATTTTGGTCTCGGCCTACGCGCCACTGGGGTCAATCCTCGTATGGTTAAGGCGCAGGGCGGCAGTACCGCCATGTACACGTATTTTGGCTTAGCCCTATCCAACGCCTTTGTCGGCTTTGCTGGGGCGCTATTTGCACAAACCAATAGTTTTGCCGATGTTACTTCGGGGGTCGGCACCATTGTGGTTGGCCTTGCGGCTGTGATTTTAGGCCAAACACTGATACCGGGCCGCAAAGTGTGGGTGGCGGTGGTTGCTGTTATTGTTGGTTCGATTCTCTACCGTCTCGCCGTCGCCTTTGCGCTATCTAGTGGTATGTTTGGCTTGCAGGCCTCGGACCTCAATCTGGTTACCGCAGTACTGGTCGCCGTCGCGCTTATCGCGCCTAAAATGCGTCAGCAGTATCAAAAATCAAAACGCGCCAAGCAGGCAGGGGTGTCGGAATGATTTCATTAACCAATATTCAAGTGACCTTTAACCCCGGTACTGTGCTTGAAAACCGCGCCTTACGTGGCGTAAGTCTGACCATTCCAGAAAAAGAGTTTGTCACCATTATCGGCTCTAATGGCGCTGGTAAATCAACACTACTCGGAGCGGTAACCGGCGAGACGCCAATGATCGGCGGAAGCGTCAATATTGATGGCGTCGACGTGACTAAGAAAGCCGTTCATGAACGCGCCACCCTTGCTGCCCGTGTGTTTCAAGATCCGCTGGCAGGCACCTGTGCCTCGCTGACCATTGAAGAAAACCTTGCACTGGCTTATCGTCGCGGTAAAGGACGTGGCTGGACACGTGCGCTCGGTGACAAGCGCCGCAAGCTCTTTCAAGAAAGGATCGCGATTTTAGGTTTAGGCCTTGAAGACAGGTTGAGCGACAGTATTGGTTTGCTCTCCGGCGGCCAACGCCAAGCGGTCAGTTTGGTCATGGCGACCTTGTCGGAAAGCAAACTCTTGTTACTGGATGAGCACACTGCCGCGCTCGACCCTCGCATGGCTGCATTCGTGATTGATTTAACGAAAAAAATCGTCAACGAATTTAATCTAACTGCCATGATGGTCACCCACTCCATGAAAGATGCCCTTGCCTGCGGCGACCGTACCGTGATGCTACACCAAGGTAACATAGTGCTTGATGTGCATGGCGATGAGCGCAAAAACATGGATGTGCCACATCTGCTTGAGATGTTCAATAAAGTGCGCGGCGAGACACTGGCAGACGACAGTTTGCTCCTCAGCTAACCCACACCTACTAAACCATAAGGCGCCCTCTAGGCGCCTCAGATTGCTGACGAACCCCGCCTTTTTAGGCGGGGTTCTTTTTGATAAGCGGCCGTAGGCCGCGATCGCGATATTTTTTGTTA
>NZ_MEBP01000077.1:0-32861 GCF_001722075.1 Salinivibrio sp. SS2
TAGTTGATTGGGTTGGGCTGATCTGTGTGGGGTGTTGCACTGTCGCGTGAGCTAGCTATGTTAGTTCTAAACCAGTGGTGTCGATGAGCTGGGGTTAGTTAATATTGAACAGGTAAGGACAGGGCATGTGTTTAGCATTTATGCTGAATGGAAGTGTGCATGAGCCGTATACGAGGTCCGTATGTACGGTTCTGTGAGAGGGATGAGGCGGCAACGCCTCACCCTACTCGATGTGTCTTGGTATGCTTGTGTTCAGGCTATATCCCCGTACAATTTGCGCTATTCCTTGTTGCCACCAGGCTTATGCCCTTGATTGCCCGCTTATCATGACCTCGCACACGCACTATATTGGCCGCTTTGCGCCTTCACCGTCCGGCCCTTTGCATTTTGGTTCCTTGGTCGCTGCGCTAGGCTCCTACTTAGATGCACGCGCTCACGATGGACAATGGCTGGTGAGAATCGAAGACATTGATCCGCCGCGAGAGGTTGCAGGGGCAGCGAGTGATATTTTGCAAACACTCGAAGCCTATGGGCTGCATTGGGATGGTGCGGTGCGGTATCAAAGTGAGCACTTGCTTGATTATCAAGCGCAGATTGATGCGTGGTTAGCCTCGGGCGAGGCGTACTATTGCACGTGCACACGTAAACAAATTAAAGCGGCAGGTGGCATCTATTTAGGGACATGCCGAGAGAAGCATCATGGGCCAGAGCAAGCGGCGGTACGTTTAAAAAGCCCGGCAGCAATCCTCGCCTTTGAGGACCGGCTTCACGGTACGCTAGACATGGATGCGGCACTTGCCCGCGAAGACTTTATTATCAAACGGCGTGATGGTCTGTATGCCTATAATCTCGCGGTGGTCTTGGATGACATTGACCAAGGCATTACGGATGTGGTGCGCGGCGCGGATTTAATTATGCCCACAGGGCGTCACATTGCCTTATATCAAAAGCTGGGTAAGGTGGCGCCACGCTATCTACACTTGCCCTTGGCAGTCAATGCCGATGGGAACAAATTATCTAAGCAGAATCATGCTCCCGCGATTAATCGCGCCGACCCAATGCCAGCGTTGCTAGCCGCATTAGCGTTTTTGGGAATGCCATTTTCTCCGGATTGGCGCTCGGCGAAACCGGGAGAATTATTGGCAGAAGCGGTAAAAAGATGGTCAATAGCCACCCTGCCACGGGAAACAGAGGTAAAGACAGCATTCTAAAATTTCCCACCCTGATATATTATATGCCGCTGTTTCATGGCCCGAACTGTAAATGACGAGGTGAGCTATCTTTAATCGAGTGACCAGCTTTTGCCGTAAGGTTCTGAATCGTGATAATAAATCACGAGCAATAGAGGATCTTAAGTTGGAAGTTATCCCCCGCAAAGCACATGGCATTTCGCGAAAAGGTATCAGCGAAAATGCGCTGAAAGTGCTCTATCGCCTGCATAAAGCGGGCTATGAGGCGTACCTCGTTGGTGGTGGTGTGCGTGATTTACTCTTGGGGCGTGACCCCAAAGACTTTGATATCGCCACCAATGCCACGCCAGATGAAGTGCGTAAGCTATTCCGAAACTGCCGCCTTGTCGGACGGCGATTTCGTCTTGCCCATATTCTGTTCGGCCGCGATGTGATTGAAGTGGCGACCTTTCGAGGTCATCACACTGATCCAAAGAAAAGTAAGCACACGGCGCGTTCAGAAGACGGCATGCTGCTAAGAGACAATGTCTATGGCAGCATTGATGAAGATGCACAACGTCGCGATTTCACCGTTAATGCGCTGTATTACAACATCGCTGATTTTTCGATTCGAGATTACGCCGGTGGTGTGGACGACCTGAACAACCGTATTATTCGTTTGATTGGTGATCCTGAAACGCGCTATCGCGAAGATCCGGTGCGGATGTTGCGTGCGGTACGCTTTGCCGTCAAACTCGACATGACTATCAATCCGGCCACGGCCGCACCGATTGAAACCTTGGCCCCGTTGCTACAAGAAATCCCGTCGGCGCGCATGTTTGAAGAAAGCCTGAAACTGCTGCAAGCAGGTCAAGGCTTGGCAACCTATAAAATGTTGCGAGAGTATCATCTCTTCGAACAGCTTTTCCCTGCGGTTGCGGCGCACTTTACCGAAGAGCACACCAGTCAAACCGAACAAATGCTTGAGCAGGTCTTAAGCTCCACGGATAAACGGATCGCCAACAGTCAACGGATTAATCCAGCCTTTTTGTTTGCGGCCATGCTTTGGTATCCCGTGGTAACACGTGCTGAGGAGATGACGTTCGAAAGTGGCTTGAGTTATTACGATGCCTTTATGGTGGCCGCTAACGACATCCTGGACGAGCAAGTGAAAACGGTGGCAATTCCACGCCGTTTTACGGCAATGGTACGAGAAATCTGGCAATTGCAAATGCGCATGACGCGTCGCACAGGGGCTCGCGCCTTCAAATTGCTCGACGAATCCAAATTCCGTGCGGCGTTTGATTTGTTAGAAATGCGTGGTGCGGTTGAAGGTGGAGATACCGAGGTGCTAGGTGCATGGTGGCGTGATTTCCAACGTGCCGACCAAGGTGGCCGACAGAAAATGGTCCGCGCCATTAATAAAGTGAGTAATACACGTAAACCTCGCCGTCGTAAGCAAGCGCCACGACGACGTAAACCACAATCGAATTCATCTTCATGAATCGTGTGTATATCGCCATTGGTAGTAACTTGGGGAACCCGATAGAAAAGGCGAACCAAGCGATTGCTGCCTTAAAGCAATTGCCGCAAAGTCAGTTTGTTGCGGCATCTCCGCTTTACACGAGTAAACCTATGGGGCCAGCGGATCAGCCGGATTATATTAACGCGGTGATTGCGCTGGACACCCACCTTGACCCTTTGACACTATTGGATGCAACGCAAGCGATTGAGCTTGATTATGGCAGGGAACGCAAAGCAGAACGCTGGGGGCCAAGAACCTTGGACCTCGACATTTTGCTCTATGGCAATCGCGTCATCGATCATCCGCGACTGACGGTGCCACACTACGGCATGAAAGTGCGCGAGTTCGTGCTTTATCCACTTGCCGACATAGCCCCCGACTTGTGCTTGCCCGACGGCAGCACCCTCGCCGCGAGCCTGACGCGCGTCGATCGTAATGGTTTAACCCGTATTAGCGATCACGCTTAATCGGTGGGCCCCAGTTTCAGGCTTTGGGAGACATAATGAAAAAAATCACAATCACTGATCTGATGACATGGAAGCAGCAGGGCCAAAAGTTTGCATCACTGACGGCTTATGATGCGAGTTTTGCCCAATTGTTCGAGCAACAGGAAGTGCCTGTTTTACTTGTGGGCGATTCGCTTGGAATGGTTCTGCAAGGAAAGAGCGATACCTTATCGGTGTCGGTTGAAGAATTGGCTTATCACACCCGTTGCGTGCGTGCGGGTAGCCCAAATAGCTTGCTGATGGCAGATATGCCATTTATGAGCTGTGCCACACCGGAGCAAGCCTGTGCCAATGCTGCTGAGCTGATCAAAGCTGGCGCCAATATGGTAAAGATTGAAGGCGGATCATGGCTGGTGGACGCAGTGAAAATGCTGACCGAGCGTGCCGTACCTGTTTGTGTGCACTTGGGTCTCACCCCGCAATCGGTCAATATTTTCGGTGGCTTTAAAGTACAAGGCCGTGAGGAAGATAAAGCCGAGCAGATGGTGGCTGATGCGGTCGCGCTAGAAAAAGCCGGCGCGCAGATCATCTTGCTGGAATGCGTTCCCGCCTCACTGGCTAAGCGTATTACTGACACTGTGTCGGTACCCGTGATTGGAATCGGTGCGGGCGGTGACACCGATGGTCAAATTTTGGTCATGCATGATATGCTCGGTGTCTCTGCTAATTACATGCCTAAATTCTCAAAAAACTATTTGGCTGAAACTGGCGACGCGCGTGAAGCGGTGGCCAAGTACGTCAAAGAAGTAGCAAGCGGTGAGTTTCCGGGTCCCGCACATACGTTTAAATAGAGAGGCCGAGTATGCAGGTGATTTCTGAGGTTGCGCCGCTGCGCGATCAGATTAGCCAGTGGCGAAAAGCCGATAAACGCATTGCGTTTGTACCCACAATGGGCAATTTACACCAAGGGCATTTAACGCTGGTGCGTAAGGCGCGTGAGCTTGGTGAAGTGGTGGCGGTAAGCATCTTTGTGAACCCGATGCAGTTTGACCGTGCAGACGATCTGGCCAATTATCCACGCACTTTGGAAGACGATTTAGCCCAATTGCGTGAAGAGGGCGTCGATCTCGTCTTCACCCCGAGTGCTGAGGTGCTTTACCCTCAAGGGCTTGAGACACACACCACGGTGGACGTCCCAGGGCTCTCCACTATGCTGGAAGGCGCATCGCGCCCCGGACATTTTCGTGGGGTGGCGACCGTCGTCACTAAGCTCTTTAACTTAGTACAGCCCAGTGTGGCGTGCTTTGGCGAGAAAGACTTCCAGCAACTTGCTGTGATCCGCAAAATGGTCACAGATATGGCGATGCCGATTGAGATTGTCGGTGTGCCAACCGTGCGTGAGAGTGATGGCTTGGCGATGAGCTCTCGCAACAACAACCTGACTGTCGACGAGCGTCAACGCGCGCCCGTACTCGCGAAAACGATGCGTTGGATGAGCGCACAGATGCGTAATGGCCGTCGTGATCTGGACGATCTGATTGAAGATGCGCACGATCAACTCCGTGCCGCTGGCTTGCAACCGGATGAGTTTTATATCCGTGATGCGTCAACCCTTGGCCAAGTCACTGAAGAGAGTCGTCAAGCTGTTATCTTAGTGGCGGCTTACTTGGGACAAACCCGTTTGATTGACAATCTGGTGGTTGAGTTGCAGCGTGCCGCGGACAAGGCCGAAAAAGCCGAGTCGGCCAGTCACTAGCCATCACCATCCATAAAGTAGGAAATCCGTGTTCTCGGTTTCAAATAATCTTTAATTTCCTGCGGTAATTTAGAGATAGGCACGGCGGTGTCTATCTCTAGATCGCTCTCTCGCATATCAATAATGGTCGCTTGATCCGCTGGAATTTCTGGGTCGTAAAGCATGACGTTGGGTTTCAGCAGAGCACTACTATTAACCGATATGATCATTCCCGTTTCACCACTTGAAAGCCTCACCACGGTGCCGGGTGGATACACGCCCATCATTTTGACAAACAGTGCCAGCAACCGCGGGTTAAATTTCTCTTTGTTGTCTTTAAAAAGATGAGATAGGGCGGCAAATGGCATGCGTGCCGGCGCACCAAATTGAGGGCGGCATAACCGATCGTAAAAGTTCATCATGCTGACGATTTGCGCCATCTCGTCGATATTATCCCCTTGAAGGCCATCAGGAAAACCACTGCCATCGGCGTATTCATGATGCTGGGCAAGGATCTTCTCCACGCTCGGCGTACACTCATCCATCTCGGTAATCAGCTCCGAGCCGTAAGCGACGTGCAAGCGATAGTAATTCATCTCAGGTTCAGTCAGGCGCTCTTTTTTACGAATAATCGCCGACGGGACTTTTTTGGTCCCAATATCATGAAGAACGGCGCCGGTTAAAAGAGCGCGGATTTTATCATTGTCGTAACCATGGCTTCTGGCCAGCATCAGGGCCAATACCGCCACATTCAACGAATGCGCATACATATCTTCTGCCAGCGAAGGGTCGTCCATCAAATGAAGAGTGACGTTTGCTTCGCCGCCAACAACCATCAGACTATCCACCAGCATGCGGACATCCTCATTGGCGGCTTGGGGGCGCTGTGACACCTTCATATTGATAGCGCGAAGCTGTGCCATAGAACGTTGATAGTGTTGCTGCACTTTCTGAATACGGGCGCGAAAACGGCGCTGTTCTTCTATCCGCTTCTGCTTTTCTTGCTCCATGGCTTCTTTTTCACGGTGGACAGCATTGGGATCCACCTCGTCAGGATTTTCCGTTTTCTCAGCAAGCGCGGGAAGAGGCGTCGAAATACTTTTATCTGGGTAGTAATACACAAAACTAATCGGGAGCGAGCGAATCACCTTGGCTTGTGCATCGCTCTCAATTTGAAAACGATTCAGCATAAAAGGGTGATCACGCCACTTAAGTGGGAGTTTTATGTACAAACCGGCTTGTAGCCGTTCGGTCGAAAGCTTAATGCTACCTGCTGCCATGCTCACTCTGGGGGATTTGCGCCTGTTTGGTCTGTGAATGAATGTGGTGTTACGCCATACTATCAGTACTGTATGCGGTTTAATGCGGGGTGCCACACAGACTATTGATATCTCAGAAATCTTCCCCCAATCACATGACTACTGATGTCTTACAAAGATAGCTGACTTTAACGAGTTCGGTAGGCGTTTTTACCGAGCTAGATAGGAAAACCAACATGAAGCGTGATGGACAGATGATAAACGTGAGTGTGGAGATAACGAGATAAAAAACAGATAAAAAAATCCCCACTCGTGAGAGCAGGGATTCTCATAAACATGGTGCCCGGAGGCGGAATCGAACCACCGACACGGGGATTTTCAATCCCCTGCTCTACCGACTGAGCTATCCGGGCTAAGGAGCGCTATTTAATAGTATTAACTGCATAATGTCAAAGTAAATTTCAGCTTAAACGCCTAACAAACAATATTCATTACTGATTACACCCTGTTTTGTACGAAGTGTGAGCATTCCCGCTAATTTCAAATCCGGCATGCGGCATGCATTTCTTTATACGCCTTTCTTTCGTCGTCCCATCCAGTATTTAAGTGACTGTATTTTTTGTCTTTACTGTCTAGTTTTCTCCCGTCGGATGGTTGTATTTCTTAACATTCTCTTTGTATTTGTGTGGCTAAAAAACCGTCACTCAGCCGATAGTTGCTACACTTATAAAACGAAACAAAAAACATATGTTTTTAAACAAACAGTTAGAGCAGCTTTGTGATGGAAATTACCCTTGGAGAGTCATTAGATATCACCCAGATTCAATCAATTAAAGAAGAAATCGCAAACAAAATTGGCGACGAAAAGCAGTGCACCCTAGACGCGGGCAGTGTCAATCGTATCGATGGTGCGGGCCTTCAGTTGTTACTTTGCTTGGTTCGGACTCAAGAGGAACTGCAATGGCAAAACGTGTCTGAAAGTCTTTATGGCGCGGCGCAAACCGCAGGCATGGTCGAGCTACTAAAGCTCAATCGTTAAACATGGAGTTGGGGTAAGAGGATGGCAAATATACTTGCAGCAGATGATTCAGTATCCATTCGGCAAATGGTGAGTCATACCTTGAAAGAAGCCGGTTACCAAGTTGAAACGGCAAACGATGGCGCAGACGCATTGCGCAAAGCGAAGACCAAAAAATTCGACCTCATTATTTCAGACGTCAATATGCCAGTGATGGATGGGTTGGAATTTGTGCGACAAGTACGCGGCGTGCCGCAGTACAAATTTACTCCCATCTTGATGTTGACCACCGAAACCTCAGCAGAGAAAAAGTCGGCCGGTAAAGCTGCCGGAGCGACGGGCTGGATCGTTAAGCCGTTTAATCCAGACACCTTACTGAAAACACTACAGCGCGTGTTGTAAGGCGCATCGACGGAGGGTTCTATGGCCATGGACATGGACCAGCTACGGCGTATTTTTTATGAAGAATGCCGCGAGAATCTGGAAGTGCTGGAGCGAGAGTTATTGGCTCTTGACCCTGAAGCCACTGACCTAGAATCAATTAACACCATATTCCGCGCAGCCCACTCGATTAAAGGGGGGGCCGCGACATTTAATCTCGATGATATCAGTCATTTCACCCATGACATGGAAACGCTGCTTGATGAAGCGCGTGAAGGGAAGCGGCAGCTAGATAGTCACACTATTGATGTGCTGCTGCGTGGTGGGGACTGCATTTTGTCTATGTTGGAGTCGTATGAAAACGACACTGACTATGACAGCTCTGAACGTGATGCGGTGACCGCAGCGTTAAACGCCATCATGGGAAATGAGGCCGCAGCGCCCTCCGAAGCGCAAGCACCTGACGTCGCTGAAGTCCCCGCTATCTCGGTAGCGGGCGAATGGCTGGTTGGTTTTGAGCCTCACCCAGACATGTTGTTTTCCGGCAATGATCCGGTACGTATTCTTCGAGAACTCGAAGCACTACCCGGTGGGGCGGATATTGTGTGTGATCCCTCTGCTCTACCAGATTTTACCGAACTCGATCCCGAGCAATTGTTTTTAAAATGGCAAGTGCGCGTTGATGGGCATGTTCCCCGTGAAGATATTGAAGCGATTTTTGATTGGGTCGAAGATGAGTGTGAGCTGAGTATTACGCGCAATGAGGAAGCATCGACAGGATCAGCTTCTTCGGCGACTGCTTCAGCTTCAGAGAATACAGTGGCTTCTGACAACGCGCCTGTGGCATCAGCGCAGCCTGCACAGGAACAAACATCGGATAAGGCTCAGACGGCCAGCAAATCCAGTAGCAAAAAAACGGCGCCCAAACCTGCAGCGAAAAGTGATGCTAGCGTTTCCTCCATTCGTGTTGAGATCGACAAAGTCGATAACCTGATCAATTTGGTCGGCGAATTAGTGATCACACAATCTATGCTGGCTGAACTCAGTAGTAACTTCTCGCCGGAAAAACTCGAGCAACTCCAGTCAGGCCTCGAGCAGTTAATGCAAAACACCAAAGAGCTACAAGAGAGTGTGCTCGATATCCGCATGTTGCCGATTAGTTTTGCCTTTAACCGTTTCCCTCGTTTAATTCGCGACCTGTCATCACAGTTGGGTAAGCGTGTAGAGCTCATGATTGAAGGGGAAAGCACTGAACTGGACAAAACGGTTTTAGAGCGTATCTCCGACCCGCTGGTGCACTTGGTAAGAAATGCGGTCGACCATGGCTTGGAATCCCCCGAAGAGCGTAAAGAAAAAGGCAAACCTGAAACCGGGCTAGTGCATTTGAATGCCTATCATCAAGGCGGCTCTATTGTGATTGAAGTCAGCGATGACGGTGCCGGACTTAACAAAGAAAAAATCTGGCAAAAAGCGCTGGATAAGGGCCTCATCTCAGATGACTTACCGATCGATGAGTTGACGGACACGCAAGTGTTCAATCTTGTGTTTGCTCCGGGCTTTTCAACCGCTGATCAGGTATCAGACGTATCAGGGCGCGGTGTGGGGATGGACGTCGTACGCCGTAATATCGAGCAGTTAGGCGGTAATATCGATGTGCACTCAGCACCCGAAAAAGGCAGCACATTCAAAATCAGTTTGCCATTAACGCTGGCGATTTTGGACGGACAACTCGTCAAGGTGGCGGGCCAAGTTTATGTGGTGCCACTTATTTCTATTATCGAATCCATTCAAATTGATAGCCAACAAATTAAAACCGCGTCTGGCGTACAGCTTTATCGCCTACGCGATGAAAACATCCCTATTTTGCGCTTAAAAGAAGAATTTGGGTTAGGGCACTGTGGCGAGGATCTTGATAAGCAATTGCTTTGCTTGGTTGAAGCGGGCGATAAGAAAGTCGGGCTGTTGCTCGATGAATTACTGGGTCAACAGCAAGTCGTGATCAAAAGCTTAGAGTCTAATTATACCCGCGTGGCAGGTATTTCCGGTGCCACTATTTTGGGTGACGGCTCGGTATCACTCATCCTCGATATCCAAGGGCTCATTACGCAATTCTTGTCGCGCGTCAGTGACGCGAGCGGTCATATCGCCGCGGCATAAGGAGAGGCCATGCAGAATCTGATGCAGTCGGAAGACGTGGTGGACATTGACGACCGCGTCGATCGTTTACAAGGCAGCGATTACCTGAGCTTCGATTTAGCGGGTGAGCTTTATGGCGTGGATATCCAAACCGTCGAAGAGATCCGAGTTTGGGAGCCACCAACACTACTGCCGCGCTCACCGGCGTTCATACTCGGCGTCATTAACCTGCGCGGCATGATAGTGCCTGTCATGGATCTACGTGTGCGGTTTAACACCAAAAAAGCGGACTACCACCGTGAAACGGTCGTGCTGATTTTACGCGCCAGTGAAGCCGCGAACCACAAGGTCATGGGCGTTGTGGTGGATGCGGTATCAGATGTGGTGGATCAAGGTGAAGGACAGATTATGCCACCTATCGGTGATTCCCAAGTGATTGCCTACGTAAGTGGCCTGCTCAATGTTGACCAGCGGGTAATGTCATTAATCAATGTTGATGAGTTGCTGCGTATCGAGCACTGGATATAGGTGAAATAAATATGGAGCAATCACGAGAGTATTTGAGTTTTTTACTGGAAGACGAAGAGTACGGCGTGCACATCTTGGATGTGAAAGAAGTTCGCGGTTGGTCACAAGTGCGACGCATTCCTAATTCGTTGCCGCACATGTTAGGTGTACTGGAGTTACGGGGAGAATACATCCCCATCATGGATATTCGCCAGTGTTTTGGTATGCCGCCAGCCACGCTGACCTCAATGAGCGTAATTATCATCGTAAGAGACAAGCAAGGTATCTCGTTGGGCATCGTGGTCGATGCAGTGGCAGAGGTACATAACTTGAGTACAGAGCAAATTAAAGCCCCGCCTGGGCTACATCGACGCGAAGAGTGGTATATGGAAGGGATCGCCTCGGTGAATGATAGGCATGTGGTCCTGATTAATTTAGAGCAGTTATTCGACTTTGATCAGTTACAGCAAACAGCACAACCCGAGATCGCGAACGAGGACTAGAATATGGCGTGGTTTAAAAGGGAAGTACAGCAAGAGCAACAAACCCAACAAACAAAGCAGAATGTGCAGCTTCTTGCGGCACTCAATGTCGCGCCTGCTGCACTCATTATGCTCGACAATCAACTGCAAATCACACTGATTAACCGACGGGCATTGCAGTTGTTGCAATGTTATCAAGCGGCGATTCGAGAGCGCGGTAATACCGAATTCACTGCCCAAAGTGACATGCTTTTTGGCAAACCAATGAGTGCGGTATTGCCATCAGACTTAGTCGATTATCAGCAATGGCAGCAGCTATTAGACGACAAGCCCTCGGTGCAAAATATTGAAATTGGCGCTGGGAAGCTGCGCGTGTCTGCCAGCAAAGTGACGGATGGACAAGGCTTTAGTGTTGAGCTCAGTGATATCACTGCACGTGCTCATCAAAGCGAAGAGCACAGTTTGCTAAAAGGGGCATTGGATAACACCCACAGTGCGTTTGTTATTTTAGGAACGCACGGTGAGATCACGCACGTGAATGAGCAAACCGTCCGGTTGTGTAAGCAGCACGAGCAGACATTTCGCAGTAAAAACAATGCGTTTGTCGCGAATCGTGACGACATTATCGGTAAGCAAATCGATTACCTGTTTCCGCAGCTTCAGCGTGACACCTTCCTGTCGCCGAATAACTTACCCATTAATCGTGATATTCGCTTTAAATCAGCCCGTTTTGAGTTTCATGCGACGGCAAGTTATGACCGACACGGTAGCCATGTCGGCACCACCATTGAGTGGCGTGACGTAACAGAACGGCGCAAGAAAGAGGCAGAGCGTTCTCTGCTGGCCGCTGTGGTAGAAGGCATGACCACCAATGTCATGTTAGCGGACAAAGACGGCATTATCCGTTATCTCAACCCTGCGGTGACAGAGTTGTTTAATAGTCGTGAAGAGGAGATGCGCCAAATTTATCCTGGATTTGCTGCCGATAAATTGGTGGGTACCAGCATTGATCAATTCCACAAAAACCCAGCGCACCAGCAGTCGGTGATTGCTTCCCCGGAACGTATGCCGTTTAAAGCCGAAATTACCGTAGGTGAGGTGGAATTTGCCCTGCTCTGTATCGCCCTTTATGACGATGATGGCGAGTACATTGGCCCTGCGCTTCAATGGGAAGACATTACCGAGCAAATGGACGGTCAGCGTCAAATTGAGCGATTGATTGCCAAAGCGGCAGACGGCAATTTAAGCGATCGAATGAATACTAAGAAGTACCGTGGTGCGATGGCTAAGTTGGGTAACGGAATTAACCAATTACTCGATAGCTTTATTGATCCATTGAATGAATGTATCCGCGTGATGCGCGGGGTATCAAAAGGCGACTTGCAAACCAATATGCCGGAGGATTACAAAGGGGACTTTGAAGACCTAAGCCAAGCGGTGAATGCTTCAATCAATAACTTGCGCAATATGGTGGAGAAGATCACCCATTCTTCAGCTCGTGTGGCGTCTGCTTCCGCTGAGATTGCCGAGGGTAACAACGATCTGAGTGAACGTACTGAAGAGCAAGCGGCCAACTTACAGGAAACCGCGGCGAGCATGGAGCAGATGACGGCTACGGTGAAGCAAAATGCGGAAAGTGCGGCGTCAGCCAACACCTTATCGTCTAAAGCCAGTGAAAAAGCGCGTAAAGGCGGTGAAGTGGTCAAAGAAACCGTTGAAGCCATGGCCGAAATCAATGATGCGAGTAAGAAAATTGCTGACATCATTGGCGTGATTGATGAAATCGCTTTCCAAACCAACCTATTGGCGCTGAATGCGGCTGTTGAGGCGGCGCGAGCAGGCGAGCAAGGTCGAGGCTTTGCTGTTGT
Organism: Salinivibrio sp. SS2; assembly: GCF_001722075.1. Taxonomy (NCBI): domain Bacteria; kingdom Pseudomonadati; phylum Pseudomonadota; class Gammaproteobacteria; order Vibrionales; family Vibrionaceae; genus Salinivibrio; species Salinivibrio sp. SS2. The sequence continues at coordinate 12,527 of NZ_MEBP01000077.1, forward strand.
TGCGGGCGAAGTCCGTAATTTGGCGCAGCGCAGTGCCGGTGCCGCCAAAGAAATTAAAGAACTGATCAAAGACAGTGTCGAGAAAGTCACCCAAGGCTCGAAACTGGTCGATGAATCTGGGGAGATGCTGGAAGAAATTGTCTCTTCTGTGATGGAAGTGTCTCAGCTTATCGACAAGATCAACGCCGCGAGCCAAGAGCAGGCGACCGGAATCGACGAGATCACCCGCTCGGTGGCGCGAATGGATCAAATGACGCAGCAAAACGCAGCTTTGGTGGAAGAAGCGGCAGCGTCGAGCCAGTCAATGCGTGATGAAGGCGCGGAGCTTATCAACTTGATCGGTTTCTTCCAAGTCGATATTGATGCCGAAAAGTTGGTCGACAAGCAACTTGCACAATCGAATGCGAAACCCGCTTCCCCCCGTCCTTCGGTCGCGGCGAAGAAAGAACCAGCGCCTTATCGCAATGGAGAAGCCGCACCAGCAGCTCGGCTAAAAGCGGTAAATTCGGGAAAAAGCGCGGCGTCTGAAGTCAGTGATGAGTGGGAGGAGTTTTAAGCGTGAGTGCACCGGTTAGCTCGTCATCCGCGAGCGGATACCCATTCAGCCAAACGCATTTTAAGTTTGTGCAGGCATTTATGCTGAATGAAACCGGTATTTCGTTGGCGGACAAAAAGAAGAGCATGGTGTATGGCCGTTTGGCGCGCTGTTTGCGCCGAACGGGCGTGGCAAACTTTGATGACTATTTCGCGTTGGTGGAGAAAAGTGCGGATGAGCGAGTGGCCTTTATCAATGCGCTCACCACCAATAAAACACAATTTTTTCGCGAGCGTCATCACTTTGATTTTCTCGCCCATCAGTTGATCCCACAGTGGCAACAACGTAAGCAAAAGCGGGTGAGGATGTGGTCGGCAGGGTGCTCCACCGGTGAAGAGCCTTACACCATTGCGTCGGTATTAGCGGGTCACGGCATGATTGGTGGTCAAATGGATGTTCATTTATTGGCAACCGATCTCGATACCCAAGTGTTGAACACGGCGAGCAACGGCACCTACAGCTTAGAAGTTGTTAACACAATCCCGCCGGAGTATCTCAAACCGGGATTTCTAAAAGGAAAAGGGATTAAGCAGGACTTGTTTAAAGCCAAGCGAGCGCTACGCGACATTATTAGTTTTAAGCAGCTTAACCTAAAAGGTGACTGGCCTCACAAGCATGCAATGGATGCGATTTTTTGTCGTAACGTGATGATTTATTTCGAGCGAGAGACGCAGCAATGGTTAATTGAGCGCTTTTGGCGCCAATTAGCGCCGGGCGGCATTTTATTTATCGGCCACTCTGAAGGGATTGGAAAAATGGCGGATAAATTCGACAACCTCGGCCATACCATGTATCGCAAACGGGAGTGATATGCACCAAGCACTAGAACTGCACCATCATGCCCAAGAAAAAAACGTAAAGCGTTTTTTTAGTCCAGAGCATGACAGGCACATGGTGAAATTGAAGCCGGGAGAGATTTACGTCAGCTCGGACGACGAGCTTATCGCGACAGGGTTAGGGTCGTGCATTGCTGCATGTATCTGGGATCCTTTAGCCAATATTGGTGGCATGAATCACTTTATGTTGCCACTTAAAGATGGCGAAGCGGCGAAGGAATGGAGTGCGGAGCAATATTTGTCTCATGCGGCGCGGTACGGCAACTATGCCATGGAGATCCTTATCAATTCCTTGTTGCAACAAGGGGCGTTAAAAAATCGGTTACGCGTCAAGCTCTTTGGTGGGGGCAATATCATGGGGCAGAACATTGCTATAGGGCGAAAAAACATTGAGTTCGTTCGTCGCTATGTTGCCAATGAAGATCTGACCTTAGTCTCGGAAGACCTTGGCCAGTCTTTTCCCCGTCGTGTGTTGTTTGATCCTAGAACTGGAAAAGCTTGGGTGAAGAAAATTCAGTCACTCAGTCAAAAAGAGCTGGTGGCAGAAGAGGCCCAATACAATCAACGCTTGCTCCAAGAATCTCGAGATGACAGCGCTGATGATCAAGATGTGGAGCTGTTTTGATGAGTAAGTATCGCTATAAAGTATTGATCGTGGATGACTCACCGCTCTATCGAACATTGATTCGGGAGTGTCTGGAGAGTGACCCTGCCCTTGAGGTCATTGGAGCGGCGGCAGACCCTTATGAAGCACGGGAAAAAATTAAAAAGTTTAACCCGGATGTAATCACGTTAGACATTGAAATGCCGAAGATGAACGGTATTCAATTTCTTAAAAATTTGATGCGTTTACGGCCAATGCCTGTGGTGATGGTGTCGACTTTGACCCAGCATGGGGCCGAGGTCACTTTATCGGCGCTGGAGATTGGTGCTGTCGACTATGTGCCTAAACCGTCTGCCAATATTGCCACTGCCATGGCCCAAGAACGGGATGAGCTGGTGAGTAAAGTGAAAGCGGCGGCACAAGCCAACATCGGTCAACCCCAGTGGGGCAAACAAGCAGCACCCGTGCAGGTTAATCGCCATCATTACAATCGCAAAGGATATGAAATTATTGCGCTGGGTGCCTCCACTGGCGGTACAGAAGCGCTGCGTGGCGTGCTTGAACGGCTGCCCGAACACATGCCGCCCATCGTAGTAACCCAACATATTAAGGCCGCTTTTTGTGGGCCTTTCGCTCAGCGGTTAGACCGAGTTTGTCGTCTGTCAGTCGAAGAAGTAACGGCTGATCGCATGCCGCTTATCCAAGGGCATGTTTATGTGGCGCCGGGCGATCGCCATCTCACGGTGGTGAATCGACAAGGTCATTTATATTGCCAACCGACGGATGAAGCGCCGGTTGAGCGTCACCGGCCGTCTGTTGATGTGATGTTTTCCTCTGTTGCAGAAGCCGTCGGTGCAAAATCGGTGGGGGTCATTTTAACTGGAATGGGGAGAGATGGGGCCTCCGGTCTTCTAAAAATGCACCAAGCGGGTGCATTAACCGCGGCGCAAGATCAAGCCAGCTCTGTGGTCTGGGGGATGCCACGTGTCGCTATTGAACTCGGGGGCGCATCACAAGTCCTTCCGCTCTCTAATGTGGCAAATTTCTTAGTGGAGACAGTCTATGGCAAGTGATTCTAAGCCCCTAATATGGCCACCGTTATTAACGTTACTTCTCACGATTGGCTTTGCGTTATGGTCGATGACGTGGCAAGCCGGTGTGTTTGCTGTGTTGGTCATTGCATTAACGGGGGGGCAGCTTCTTCATTTATCGAAAAAGCGTTCTTCGGATGATACGGAAGAAGGGGCAGATATGGTGGAAAAGGATGCCCCTGAACAACTGCTCCGCCGTATTCATCATATTTTATCGATTGAGTTAGTACCAATCCGTGAGCAGTTAGCGCGTCAACGAGAAGTGATTGATGAATCGGTTGAGAGCCTAAATGGGAGCTTCTTTAGTATGCAAAGCGCTTGTCAGGACCAAGTTGCAACCGCGACCAGTATGGCGAATGAATTGCTGCACAATGAAGAAAGCGAGTACAGCCTGACCAAAGTATTGCTCGAAACTGAACGTGCGATTGATGCTTACATCGACATTATGGTCAAGGTCAGTGATAAAAGCGTGTCGTCGATTTACACCATTGAAGAAATGTCGAGCAAACTCAATGAGGTGTTTGAGCTGTTGGATGACGTTCAAGCCATGTCCGATCAAACCAACTTGCTCGCATTGAACGCAGCCATTGAAGCGGCGCGCGCCGGCGAAAATGGACGCAGCTTTGCGGTCGTTGCCCAAGAGGTTCGCTCACTCGCGATTAAGGCGACAGATCTTAATACTGAAATCCACAAGCATATCGATCTCGCCCAAGAAAGTGTTGATAAAACCAAACATACCGTGGGTGAAATCGCCTCGTTAGATATGACTGAATCGATTCGTTCGAAAGAATACATTGACTCATTACTCGAAGGAGTGAAGTCGGTCAACGACAAGGTCGGCCAAGAAATAGAGAGAGTATCCATGTTGGGGGAGCAGGTTCAGCAAGAAATCGGCTCGTGTATTAAGAACCTTCAATTTGCCGACATTATCACGCAACAAGGCGGGCACATACTCGACAACCTGCATATTTTGGAAGAGTTAAACGCATTGATCATTGAAACCATGTCGGAAAAGGATATCGACTGGCATGCGTTAAATGAAAAGGTCAATGAAATTGAAGAAAAAGCAGGCTCTGCCAAACGCGCACCTGCTAAACAGCAATCCCTCGATGAGGGTGAAATAGAATTATTTTAGAGGTGCCAATGAGAATTTGACGCGAAGATCAAGGTGATGGAAAACAAGTGATCTTGCATGTTAAAGGCGAGTTTAATTTTACCTTAGTGCAGGAAATTCGAGAGGCATACGCGGATCTTAAAAGCCAAGAAGTCGTTGTTGACCTCCGAGAAGCAACCTACATGGATAGTGCGGGGTTAGGTATTCTTTTGAACATGCAGGACTATTTAAACAAACCTAACGGTTCGATTCGGCTAATCAACTGTCCGGATGCGATTAAGCGCGTGTTATTTATCGCTAAGTTTGAGAAAAAATTCAAAATAGAGTGAGTCGCCTATGAACGTGTTGGTGGTCGATGATGAGCCGGCGTTGGTGCATTATATTGCAGCAGCCTTAAAGGACGAAGCTGACAATATCAGCATGGCGATGAATGGTAGCGAGGCGCTTCAATTGTTGGAGTCTATCTCGCCAGAGATGTTTCCAGACTTGATCATCTCCGATGTCAACATGCCTAAAATTGATGGTTTTAAAATGGCGCAGGAAATACGGAAGCGTTTCCCGCAAAAGTTGCTACCTATCATATTTTTGACCGGCATTGATGACCAAGGTATTTATGCAAACTGCATGCAATACGGTGATGACTTTTTGAGTAAGCCAGTGGATGTTGCGACGCTTATCGTTAAAGTCCGGACCCACTTTCGTCATACCTGTCTGTTCCGCGAAGTCACCTTCCAACGCGACCAGCTGAAACAATTTCAAGAGGCTACCGTCTATGAGCACGCGATGGCAAGCCAAATTTTTGAGCGTTTGATGTCATTTAGTTTATCGGGCGTATCAGGGGTTGATAGTTACTCAGGCTCATACAGTCTGTTTAATGGCGATGTTACCATGATATTACCTAGGCCTTTGGGTGGGCTATATATCCTGATTGCTGATGCCACAGGGCATGGACTTCCTGCTGCAATAAGTACTATTCCAGCAGTGAAAACCTTTATCACAACCGCTCAACGAGGCTTACCGGTGGGCGATATTGCCAGTGAAGTTAATACTCACTTACGCAACTTTATGCCCGTTGGCACTATGCTCGCTGGTGCGGTTTTGGAAGTGATGCCAGATGGATTAACTGTAAATATGTGGAGTGGTGGGATGCCGGATGCTTACAGTCTTGATCAATATGGGCAAGTGTTAGAAACCCATCACGGCCGACACATGGCACTAGGAGCGCAAGACAGGGCGAGCTTTGATGCGACTATCACGCGGTTACAGTTCAGGGAAGGGCAGCGTTTATTCTTAGCCACAGATGGCGTAATTGAAGCGAGAAATCAGTCTGATAAGCAGCTGTCTGAAATTGGACTTATTCGAGCGCTAAGTGGTTGCCAAGGCAGCTTAATTGAGCAAGTAAAGCGTACACTTTCAGCCTTCGCAGGGGATGCTGGCGTCACTGATGACATTTCCATGTTAGAGCTTTCTTTTCCGATTGCTTGCCCTGAAAGGCAGGACCATACAGTTTCACTGCAACCTTATTCTGTCGTCCCATCGTGTACTCAAATTCGTTTTGATACCGAGTTACTGAAAAAAGCCGATTTAATCGCTGATTTAAGGGGACGAGTAAAAGGCATCGTGGGAGAAAGTACTGACCTTGATTTGATTTGTACTGTGATATCAGAGCTTCTCAATAATGCGCTCGATTATGGTATTTTGGGCTTAGAGTCCGTATCGAAAAACGATGTGGATGGCTTCTTTAACTACTATCTATCACGGCAAGAAAAACTCGATGCGTTAAGTGGTGCGCATTACATTGAGTTGGAGTTAGATTTTCAGCCCAAGGTACAGCGTTTTATTTTGAAGATAGCGCACTCAGGGAAGGGCTTTGATTATGAACGTCAAATCCGAGAAACCAACCATGATGCGGAGAGCTTGTCTGGGCGAGGGATTACGTTGATTAAATCGATATGCGAGCAGTTTAGCTACAGTGATGAAGGTCGAGCCGTTGAAGCGGTTTTTAAGCTTAACAATGGCCAAGCGTAACGGATAGGCCTGTAACTGGAGAGGGACGCCTAGCCCAGTGACATATTTGGCGATAGCCAAACAAAAAAAGCGCCAACCTTTCGGTTAACGCTTTCTTTAAATGTGGCTCCCCCAACTGGACTCGAACCAGTGACATACGGATTAACAGTCCGCCGTTCTACCAACTGAACTATGGGGGAATAATGGTGCCTCGAGGCGGAATCGAACCACCGACACGGGGATTTTCAATCCCCTGCTCTACCAACTGAGCTATCGAGGCAATGGTGCCGGCTGCCGGAGTCGAACTGGCGACCTACTGATTACAAGTCAGTTGCTCTACCAACTGAGCTAAGCCGGCACACAAATCGCGAAATACTGTGTGTCACACCATTATTTCATTATATGGTGCCCGGAGGCGGAATCGAACCACCGACACGGGGATTTTCAATCCCCTGCTCTACCAACTGAGCTATCCGGGCCAACGGGGCGCTATTAAACGGATTTTCCGTCTCACCGTCAACTGTTTTTTTGAAAAAAGTGCGCTAATCGTGTTGTTTGGATAAAAAGGCAGCGAAATGCCATAAAAGTGCACAATTTTCAGGGTTTCATCAGGGCTTATTGGGGTAAATTCGCAAACTCTTTTTGGTAACGCGTTACCTTTTGTAGGTAGCGCCGAGACTCCGAAGAAGGGTGGCGGTGAGTAAGCGCCCAAAACACCTGATTAGGTTTTAGACTATTTAAGTCTCGCATGGCGCGATCGCGATTGCGATCAAAGGTTCGTAGCACATTTCCCGTTCCACCGTTGTAGGCGGAAATCATACTGTAGTGCAAAGAGAGAGGATCGCGTACGGCTTTAAGATACCGGTTTTTAAGGATGTAGAAGTACGCAGTGCCAGTATCAATATTTTTCTCTGGATCAAAAAGGTATTTCGGGGTGGGCTGGCCAGGACGCTTTTTCACTAATTTAAACACATCGCGTCCTGCGGTTTTGGGGACAACTTGCATTAACCCGTAAGCATTCGCCCAGCTTACCGCATAGGGGTTGAAGCTGCTTTCCGTTTTGATAATCGCATAGATAAGCTGTTCTGAAATATCATAGCGCTTGGCGGCGCGGCGGACGATATCAGCATACTGATAACTTCGCTTCGCGACGTGATCACTCACCATAGGGATGGTGACGTAATACATATTCTGAAAACGGACTTGTTTTTTTTTCAGACGGTGGTCGAGTAAGTATTCGGCAAAGCGATTCGCGCGCCACTGCCAGCTAATGGCTTTACCTTCGTGGTCCACCACTTGTCCTTCCAAAAAGGGGCGACCTTCGAGTGGCACCTCAGCCGCCGAGTAAAGATCGACAGAGGCAGGGTCTTGAGGTGTGAGCAGGGTGGTGATTATTGCCTGTTTTAAATGCGATTTTGGATTGTCTGTGGCGACGGTTTCAACTTGAATAACACCGCGTTCAAAATCAATCCGAGCCCGACTTTTATAGTTATCTGTGTATTTTACGTAGTCGCGTTTGCCTGACACAAAGACTTGATTCTCACCCCAGCGCACTTCAATGTTGCCAGTAAACTGACCGATTAATTGGTTGAGCGCGTCAATGTCTTTTTCAAATTGACCGGGGAGAGGGGCGAGGTTTTTCGCAAATCGGTTGGTCGTTTTATAGCTGACGCCCACGTACTGCTCGACGCTTTCGCGGCTACAACCTGTGATTAGTAAACTTAGACAGCAAATCAGTAAACAGAGTAATCGCGTCATCTTTCATCGCGTTAGCATAAAAAAACACCCGCATTTAGCCTAACACAATGCGGGTGATTTGCAGTGATAACGCAATCTGCTTGTGGCGCAGCGCGCGTTATTGGTTATCTTCCGGTGGCACGTAACCATCGATCTGCACGTCTTGGCCTTCGAAAAGGAACTTCACCATCTCAGCCTCGATCAATTTACGGTGCTCGGGATCCATCATGTTGAGCTTTTTCTCATTGATGAGCATGGTTTGCTTTTTCTGCCAGTCAGCCCACGCTTCTTTTGAGATGTTATCGTAAATACGCTTGCCCAGTTCACCGGGATAGAGTTGAAAATCAAGGCCATCAGCTTCTTTCTGGAGGCGTTGGCAAAATACGGTACGGCTCATAATCTAGGTTCCTCATTATCGCCTGTTTGGGGGCGTTGGCGTTCGTGATTAAGCAAGGTTAACAGCTTTTTCACCGGGGCCGCCAATCCAACTTTTGCGGGTTGTGACAAGTTATACCAAAGCCCTTGATTGGCTTCCATGACGATTTGAGGGCGTTGCGATACCGTGACGCTGATCGGCACGATATCTAAGTGAAAGTGGCTAAAGGTATGGCGGAACGCAGTTAATACTTCGGTGCGTAGCGGGACCAGGCCTTGTAGCTTCTCTTGAATTGCTTGCTCGGCGTGTTGCTCTTCAGCTTGGGGTAAACACCATAGTCCCCCCCAAAGGCCACTGGGTGGGCGCTGCTCTAGCCAGATTTCGTCTTGATACTGAATCAGTAAAAAACTGGTTTGTTTGACCGGTAGCGTTTTTTTCGGTTTTTTTCCGGGAAAATCGAGTTGGCGTCCTTGCGCACGCGCTTCACACCGCTCCGCGACGGGGCAAAGCTCGCACTTCGGCTTGCTGCGGGTACAGATCATAGCGCCCATATCCATCATGGCTTGATTGTACTTATCCGTGTCTGTTGTGGGTGTCAGTGTTTCTGCCAACGCCCAGAGCTTGTTTTCAACTGGTTTTTTACCCGGCCATCCTTCGACGGCAAAGCAACGCGCGAGTGTGCGTTTTACATTGCCGTCGAGTATGGGATGTGGCTGTTTAAGCGATAGGGAAAGTACCGCACCTGCGGTGGAACGTCCCACCCCGGGTAAGGCCATCACGGCCTCTAAGGTGGTAGGAAAAACGCCGTCGTATTGCTCGGCAATCACCTTTGCGGCCTTGTGTAAGTTGCGTGCCCGCGCGTAGTAGCCAAGCCCTGTCCACAAATGGAGAACCTCGTCTTGATCCGCGTGCGCCAAGTCCGTCACAGTTGGGAAGCGCGCCATAAAGCGCTCAAAATAAGGAATAACCGTACTGACTTGTGTCTGCTGAAGCATGATTTCACTTAGCCAGACTTTATAAGGCGTCTTGTTTTGCTGCCACGGCAAGGTTTTACGTCCATATTGGTCGTACCATGCCAAGATGGCGTCTGAAAAGGATTGACTCACTGCGATCTCTCTTATTGTTTTGCTCACACGTGCACGGATGCAGGGCACAGGGTACACTAACGACAGGGGTCACCAATAGGATCACTTGATCCCAACTTGCGCTGGCGTGAAAACTTTGCATAATGCGCAGTCCGTTTAGATTTCCAACAATCTTGGGTCTTGCGCGAACCATTGAGTCCCAATCACTGCATCACAGGCATACAATCATGACTGAAGTCACTAAAACCGAACTGACCGAGGATGGAAAAGTCATTCGCAAAATTCGCAGCTTTGTGCGTCGCGAAGGCCGGTTAACCAAAGGCCAAGAACAAGCGCTGAATGAATGCTGGCCAACCATGGGCATTGATTTTGAGGCCACTGAATTGGATTGGCAGCAGGTGTTTGGCAATGACAATCCTGTGGTGTTAGAGATTGGCTTTGGTATGGGTGCTTCCTTGGTTGAAATGGCGAAAAACGCGCCAGAGAAAAACTTTATTGGCATTGAAGTACACACCCCGGGTGTGGGTGCATGCCTGATGGCGGCGCGTGAGGCCGGTGTGACTAACCTGCGTGTGATGTGCCATGATGCGGTGGAAGTGTTTGAACAAATGCTGCCGAAAGAAAGCTTGGATACGGTGCAACTCTTCTTCCCCGACCCGTGGCATAAAAAGCGCCACCACAAACGCCGTATTGTTCAGCTCCCGTTTGCTGAAATGGTCCGAGATAAGCTTAAAGTCGGTGGTGTATTCCATATGGCAACGGACTGGGAAAACTACGCCGAGCACATGATTGAAGTAATGGAAGCTGCGCCACACTATCAAAACATCGCCCAAGAGGGGTATTATGTTCCGCGCCCTGATGATCGTCCGCTCACCAAATTTGAGCAACGCGGTCATCGACTCGGTCATGGTGTGTGGGATATTAAATACACACGCACGGCGTGATTGACTGACGCCTTGTGGGCGCCACTTTTCGATGTGCACTGAAAGCCAACCTTGGGTTGGCTTTTTTGTCCCAAGCTGTAAAGGGAGCAAGCAAGTGAAACCCAGTTCTCAATTATTATCTGACATCCTAGATGATGTGCGTCCGCTGATCGGCAAAGGCAAAGTTGCCGATTATATTCCCGCACTGGCCGACGTGCCGAATCATAAGTTAGGCATCGCGGTGTGTTACAACGACGGTGAGATTATTCGCGCCGGGGATGCAGATGAAGCCTTTTCGATTCAATCGATCTCCAAGGTGTTGAGCCTAACCCTTGCGATGCAAAACTACAAAGCGGATGAGATTTGGGCTCGTGTTGGCAAAGAGCCCTCTGGACAAGCCTTTAACTCGCTTATTCAGCTTGAGATGGAACAAGGTATCCCGCGTAATCCATTTATCAATGCAGGGGCACTGGTGGTCAGTGACATGCTGCATACGCGTCAATCGGCACCGCGCCAGCGGATGTTGGAGTTTGTTCGCGCGCTGGCGGCAAACCCTCATATTTGCTATGACAAAGTGGTCGCGGACTCGGAAATGCAGCACAGTGACCGCAATGCCGCAATCGCCTATTTGATGCGAGCATTTGGTAATTTTGAAAACGAGGTCGTGCCGGTACTGACCAATTATTTTCATTATTGTGCGCTGAAAATGAGTTGTGTGGACTTGGCGAAAGCGTTTTTCTATCTTGCTAATCAGGGCAAGCCGTTGGGGCGCGCGCGCGCGATCCTCACCAAAACCCAGAGCAAGCAATTGAATGCACTACTGGCTACGTGTGGCTTGTATGATGGTGCAGGTGAATTTGCCTACCGTGTTGGGATGCCGGGCAAATCCGGCGTGGGCGGCGGCATTATTGCGGTTGTTCCCGGAGAAATGTCGATTGCAGTATGGTCGCCTGAGCTTGACCCTTCCGGCAACTCGTTGGCAGGAACCGCTGCCCTTGAGCTCCTATCAGCAAGAATTGGGCGCTCGATATTCTAGTTTTGGCAGTGATGAGGCCTAACACCATCAGCGCAAGTGAAAAAAAGCCCCGCGAGATCTCGCGGGGCTTTTTGCTTGTGACTCAACCACAGATGTCATCCAAGGTTGCGCGTGCTTATGCCTCAGCGGCTAGGGTAGCAAAGGCATGATCGGCCGCCGACAAGGTGGCGTCGATCTCTTTTTGCCCGTGCGCTAAGCACGTGAAGCAGGCTTCATAAGCGGACGGTGCAAGATAGACACCTTGCTCTAGCATTAAGTGGAAGAAGCGCTTAAAGCGTTCTGTATCACATTGCTGTACGTCTTTAAAACATGTGACTGTGTCGTTATCGGTGAAGAAGAAACCGAACATTGCACCGGCTTGGTTGGTGGTCAGTGCAATACCGTGTTTGTCAGCAAGGGCTTTAAAGCCATCGGCCAATTGCTTGGTGATACTGTCCAGATAATCATGGTTGCCTGGCTGACGCAATGCGCTGAGACAGGCGAGGCCCGCCGCCATAGCCACAGGGTTACCGGCAAGGGTACCGGCCTGATAGACTGGGCCAGTCGGCGCGATATACTCCATTACATCACGACGACCACCAAACGCCCCCACAGGCATACCGCCACCGATGATTTTACCCAGTGTGGTGAGATCGGGTTTCACCCCGTAGTAAGCTTGAGCGCCGCCTAGTGCCACACGAAAGCCGGTCATCACCTCATCAAAGATCAGCAGAGCGCCGAACTCGTCGCAAAGAGTGCGTAGTCCTTCCAAAAAGCCTGGCTGTGGCGGGACGCAGTTCATGTTCCCTGATACAGGCTCAACGATGATACAGGCGATATCGTCTGGATAGGTTTCAAAGGTCTGACGGACAGAGTCGAGGTCGTTATAGGTACATGTCAGCGTGTGTTTCGCAAAGTCAGCAGGCACCCCCGGTGAGTTAGGCTCACCCAAGGTGAGAGCGCCAGAGCCCGCTTTAACCAACAGGCAGTCGCCATGACCGTGATAGTTTCCTTCAAACTTGATGAACTTATCCCGCTTGGTAAAGCCGCGCGCCAAACGAATCGCACTCATGGTCGCCTCTGTGCCAGAGTTGACCATGCGGACCATTTCCATCGACGGCACCAGCTCTGCCACTAATTCTGATAATGTGATTTCACTTTCTGTCGGGGCGCCAAAACTTAGGCCACGATGAGCGGCATCAATCACAGCCTCACGAATAGCAGCATGATTGTGACCCAAGATCATCGGGCCCCATGAGCCGACGAAATCAATGTAGGCTTTACCGTCGGCATCGAAAATATAAGCGCCATCGGCGCGCTCCATAAAGACAGGGTCGCCGCCGACGCCGGCAAAAGCACGTACGGGAGAATTCACGCCACCTGGAATGGTGCGTCTTGCTTGTTGGAAAAGTTGTGCTGATTTGGTCATGACATATCCTGTTATGTAAGGCGTAAGCCTAAATTGCGTTGGGGCATTTTAACCAAAGATACGGATCACTGGCGAGATGGAGTATGATTTGATTGACCCCTGAGTGGCAATTTATACGTACTGATCACACCCTCGATCAATCGGGTAATACTTGAACACTTTACTCAGGTATTAGATAATTCAACGCTAAGCACGATGAGCATGTGAGGTAACAATGAGCGATGCACCTTTGCCGTTAGAGTTCTCAGAAGCAGCGGCGACTAAGGTTAAAACGCTGATTCAGGAAGAAGAAAACCCAAATCTGAAACTGCGTGTTTACATTACAGGTGGTGGCTGCAGTGGCTTTCAATATGGCTTTACCTTCGACGAAAACGTGAATGAAGGCGATATGGAAATCGAAAAAAGCGGCGTGAAGTTAGTGGTTGACCCCATGAGCTTGCAATACCTAATGGGCGGTGTGGTGGACTATACCGAAGGGCTCGAAGGCTCACGCTTCTTTGTTAATAACCCGAATGCGACCACGACGTGTGGGTGTGGCGCATCCTTTAGCGTATAACGGGTTCACGTAACATCCATAGCGGATAGTTTTGGCTATCAAACACAAACGGCGCCGACAGGCGCCGTTTGTGTTTGTGTGCTGCTCGGTTATCCGCCGTTATTGGCGTGATAGCTGAGCGGTCCGACTGAGGCAAGCAGTTGATTAAACTTACTTAACTGCGCCATGCGTGACTCGGCGAGGCGTACAAAGGCTTGTTTTTCTTGCCCTTGCAGTGATTTAGCTTCGGGTAATTGCACCGTACGCGGGTTTTTATGGACACCATTCACCAAAAACTCATAGTGCAGGTGCGCCCCTGTTACCCGGCCTGTAGCTCCCAAGGTACCAATGATATCCCCTTGTTTGACCCGTTGACCGGTTTTCACTTTACGTTTAGTTAAGTGCAAATACTTGGTGATATAAGTTGAGCTGTGGCGAATAAACACATAATTACCATTAAAGCGGTTGTATGAGGCTTTCATGACCACGCCATCCCCCGCGGCTTTGATAGGGGTGCCAACCGGAGCGACATAATCTGTCCCTCGGTGCGGCTTTACGCGTCCTGTCACTGGATGTAAGCGACGCGGATTAAAGTTCGAACTGACATAACGGAAATTCACAGGAGAGCGCAAGAAGGCTTTTTTCATCGCTTTGCCCGTGGGGGTGTAATATTTGCCATTCTTGGCACGTACCGCGGTGAACGTATCCCCTCGGTTGGTAAAGGTGGCAGCCAAGATGTTGCCACTCCCAATATGTTCACCCTCAACAAACTCTTCTTCATAAAGCACAGAGAAGCTATCGCCCTCTCGAATATCGAGTGCAAAGTCTACGTCCCAGCCAAAAATCCCGGCAAGCTGCATAATCTGATTCGGATCTAACCCCGCATCGGTAGCGGCCTGCCAGAAATTTGATTTGATGGTAGCGCGGGCGAAGTTCAGTTGTGTATCAATGTTTTTTGTCTCGATGCGTGACTGATATTTATCATCGACCTTGCTCACGATCAGGGTTTCATTGGTGCCGCGTGGCTGAATGAGTTGCACCAGTTCACCGCTTTCATCAACGCCCAAACGCACTTCATCCCCCGGCTTGAGATAGGCCAAGCTTTTTGTACCTTCATCCGCGTTAACCAGACGATAGAGTGTGGTTGGACTCAAACCGGCACGATTAAACAGCAAGACCATGCTTTCACCATGCTGGACTTCATAACTTTGCCAGTTGATATGGCGTTTAAACTGCGCAGGCATTTCACCTTCAGGCGGCAGCAGAGAGACGGCATCAACGGGTAAGGGATAATGCTTGCCAAGTTCAAAATTAGGCTCAGGGCGTGGCGTGCTTGCGCCATCAGGGACAAGGATGAGTAATACCACGAACGCGCTCAGTGCACCTATCGTGAGTTTATGTAATTTAGGTAAAGCTGCGAGTTTTTTTAACGGCATGAAAACTATGTTGAATCACTGCGAATACAAAATATGACAGTCAGATTCCCAATCGGTTTATTGGGGATGATGCCCTGATAATAATTTGACACGGTTAACACAAAGACCACAAACATCTATTGCCGGCAGCCACTGTGCACACCTTGCACACTGGCTATAAGTCTAACTGGTTTCAAAAACTGTCGCTATTCGAGTAGTATGTCGGTTTATCACATTTTTGCCTATTTTGTAGGAGCGAGAGACTATGGCGAGCCTGGAAGCCGCGCTAGCAGAACTAAAACGTGGCGTTGATGAAGTAATCCCTGAAGACGAGCTGGTTGCCAAGCTTAAAGAAGATCGTCCTCTGCGTATTAAATTGGGTGCAGATCCGACGGCACCGGATATCCACCTTGGGCACACAGTGATCCTAAATAAGCTGCGCGCGTTTCAGGAGCTCGGCCATGAAGTCATCTTCTTGATCGGAGACTATACCGGCATGGTCGGTGATCCGAGTGGTAAAAACACTACCCGTCCACCGTTGACGCGTGAGCAAGTGTTGCAAAACGCAGAAACCTACAAAGAGCAAGTGTTTAAAATTCTCGATCCGGCTAAAACCCGCATTGAGTTCAACTCGACGTGGCTTGGTGAGTTGGGCACTGATGGCATGATCCGCCTTGCGGCAAGCTCAACCGTGGCCCGTATGCTGGAGCGTGATGATTTTAAAAAGCGTTACAGCAGCAACCAGCCAATTGCGATCCACGAATTTATCTATCCGCTGCTACAGGGACATGACTCTGTCGCGTTGGAAGCAGACGTAGAGCTGGGCGGAACGGATCAGAAGTTCAATCTGCTGATGGGGCGTGAGCTACAAAAGCAAGCTGGACAGAAACCGCAAGTTGTTATGACTATGCCGCTGCTGGTGGGGCTGGATGGCGTGAAGAAAATGTCCAAGTCCGCCCATAACTACATCGGTGTGAGCGAACGTCCGGATGATATGTTCGGTAAGATCATGTCTATCTCTGACGATTTGATGTGGGATTACTACGAGCTGTTGTCATTCCGTCCTTTAGAGGAAGTGACTCAGTTCAAGAAAGATGTCGAAGCGGGCAAAAACCCACGTGACATTAAAATCTTGCTAGCGAAAGAGATCATCGCGCGTTTCCACTCAGACGCGGATGCGGATGCGGCCGAGCAGACCTTTATCAATCGTTTCCAAAAAGGGGCGATGCCTGACGAGATGCCAAGCTTTAGCTTCGAGCAAGGCATTGCGATTGGTAACCTTTTGAAAGATGCCGGTTTGGTCAGCTCAACGTCAGATGCGCTGCGTATGATCCGTCAAGGCGCGGTGAAAATTGACGGTGAAAAAGTCGAAGATACTAAGCTGGTGCCTGCGGCAGGCGAAGCCGTTTACCAAGTGGGTAAACGTAAGTTCGCTCGGGTGACGCTCAGCTAATTATCCGTTGAATCGACAAGCCCTCGCCATGTATGCGAGGGCTTTTTTTATACCTGCATGATCCTGATGCGCATCATGCTCGGCATGAGAGGCAATTAAGTGTGCCAAACCCCTTTCAAGGCGCGAACCATGTGTTGGCCTAGATAGAAGGCGGTTTGTAAGCAGGCTTCACTCAGTCCTTCTCCGGTTTCATGGGCGGTGACGCCATGCGTCGTGCCGGTTGGGTTGATGTTCTCGACCCCGATATTGGCGCGACCTAAGCTAAGCCATAGCATATCGTGTTGACTGGCTAACGTTTGGAAGTAGTTGAGGGTTGCTGATTGGTCTCCTCCCGTTTGGCTTCCTACCGTAAACCCGGCAGCTAGCTTACCACGCCAATCTTGCTGCTCCCACGTTGGGCTGGATGCATCGGCAAACGCTTTAAATTGTGCGCTTGGCCCGCCCATGTAGGTTGGGGCACCAAAAATAATCGCATCCACATCTTTAAGCTGAGTAAAGACCTTTTGGTCGATAAAACGGCCATGTTCAATCACATCAGGCTCAATACGATAGACGAGGGGATCGGCATCGCCAGCTTGGATCCCTTCTGCAATCGTGGTGGCGAGTGCGTGTGTGTGGTCACTGACCGAATGATAAATGATCGCAATACGTAACATTGTGGCTCCTTGCTGGTGGCTGTCTAACAGTCCTTAGGGTAGAGGCGCGAACTTTCAACCCCCAATCTTTTATCTTAACGATCAAGGGCAAAAGGTGGCAAGGATAAATGCCAGCGAATCGCCGCCAATCGGATCAGCAAGGTGGTGATCATGCCTGCGATTGAGGCGGTGACGGCATCTGGCCCCACTTCAACTGCGAGTGTATGAACGATACCGCCGGCAATACATGCGGTGGCATAGACCTCGGTTCTCAGCACCATAGGCACTTCTCTGGCCAACACATCACGAATAATGCCGCCCCCACACGCGGTAATCACACCCATGATCACCGCGACCAGCGGTGAAGTCCCATAGCTTAACGCTTTATCGACACCGATACCGACGAAGACGGCTAAACCGACGGCATCGGCGCAGGGTAGTACGTACCAAGGGAGTCGGCGGGGGTGGCGAATAAGCAGCATGGTGGCAACACAGGTGGCGAGGATCACCCAAATATATAGTGTGTCACTGATCCAAAACACGGGTGTTGCTCCCATCGCCATATCGCGTACTGTTCCGCCTCCAATCGCGGTGGCGCAGGCAAGGACCACGACGCCAAAAGGGTCCATCCGTAAACGGCCAGCCATGAGTACACCTGAGATGGCAAATACTGCCGTGCCAAATAAATCAAATAAATACAAAATCATGGTTTGGGTCATCATGGGTCCTAGGTTGCGCGGCGCACCGTATCAAGTGCCTCACAGATTTGGGTTGCAGCCTGCAACGCACGGGGCGTTGCTCGCGTTAGCCAGTCTGGGTTTAATTGAAACGCGTAGTGCTGAGCAAGGCTGGGGAGTAAGTCTTTCATACTTTGCCAGCTAGCAGGCAGTTCACCACCGGTATAAAACACAGTGTGCGGTTTGCGGGTGATCACTTGCTCCATATTCACTTGCGGATAAGCCGCGGGGCTATCGGCAAAAATGTTTGCGCCGCCACATAGCCTAAAAAGCTGGCTTGGCCAGGCATGATCACTGGCTGTCATTAGTGGCGCACCACTTAATAAATAAAAGTAAGGTACTGACGTTGCGTCTTGATAGCGGGTGCGCAGTGCACGCAGTTTTTGGTCGAAAGCGGCTGCATTTTTCTGTGCTATCTCGGGGTGGCGGCCATAACGGCCCAGTTCGCGAATAAAGCCGCTGATGTCGTCGAGTTTTTCGACATCAAGGTATCGGATCTCGATACCCAGTTGCGCCAATGTTTCCAGCGGTTTAGGTGGGTTACCGCCTCGCCACGCCAAGATTAAGTCCGGCTTAAGCGCCACAATACGCTCCAGTTTGATGCCCCGATAGTTCGATACGCGCTCAAGCGTTTTTGCCTCATCGGGGTAATCACTGTACGCACTGGCGGCGACGAGTTGTTCACCGAGGCCTGCAGCATAAGCGAGTTCAGTGGCATGAGGTGCCAGACTGATCACACGAGGTGGGGCAGGGTGTGCATAAGCGGCCGTGGTAAAGAGAAAAGCGGCAACCAAAAGTCCGACGCCGCGAGGAGAGAGACCGAGCATTTTTTTATCCTTACACGATGAGCAAGCATAACGCGCTAAAGGCGATCCAAATGAGCATGCTCACTCTGAGTTTTTGACGTAATAACAAAAGGTGGTAGCAGGCCGGTGTCACGCCACTGCCGATTTTTGTGCGCAATGTTTTGGTGCCTTGATAAATGGCAGGGCCTCCGAGGGAGAGCTGAAAGCGGCTACTGGCACAGGCCAATAGCCAGCCCGGCCCCGGCGTGCGCCAGCGCTTTCCCTGTTGCCAACACGCTTTAAGGTGCGTAAGTGGGGAACGACCCAGAGCGAACAAGAGGGCAAATAGACGCATAGGAACGTAATCGAGTCCGTTGAGAAGGCGTGCGACCGCTAAGCCAAATGGGTAGAAGGTCAGACGGCTTGGAGACCACACGCGCGCAAGACGGACTAAGCTGGCATACAGCAGGGCGCCGACACCACCAAACAGCACAAAATAAAAAATCACACAGGCGCCATGACGTGCGGTGCCAAGCAATAGCGTTTCTGCGCCTGCCTTACCCAGACCGACAATCGACAAAGACTCAGTTTCTCGGTTGACGCGGTTGGCCAAAAGCGCGCGTGCTGTCCCTTTGTCGTGTTGTTCAATGGCATCGGCAAATGCTTGGGAAAACGTATCAATATTGCGCCAATCGAGGGCAAGCCACAGCAGTAGCGCATCAAATAAAGGGCGAAACCAGACCAGCTCTCGGGTGGCAATCAGCAAGATCGCCAGTGTGCCACACATGAGTGCCAGTGCCAGCCCACCTGCGAGCTTTCTCTGCCGTTTCGGGTCGGTCGGTTGGTTGACTTGGTCGGCTAAAATGAGCGCGTACTGTTGCCAATACTGAAACGGAGAATAATTGGCGGATAAGGGGAGTAAGCAATGGATTAATAGCGCCAACCACAGCGCCCAGAAGCTTGGGTGGTTGGCGGCCATAGTCAGCCAATATTGCGGGTTAAGCAGTGCATCCATAATGGCAAGGTTCATCCATGATAAGCGTTCGAAGAGTTAGTCGAAAAGCGCAACCATTTTTTCAACCATGGCGGACGAGCTTTTCGCAGCCAGCGGCAAAAACTCTTCAAACGTCATCGGTGATTCTTTTTCTGCCACCACATCAGAGATGGCGCGCACGACCACAAATGGGATCTTAAACTGGGCGCACACTTGTGCAATCGCCGCCGCTTCCATCTCTGCCGCTACCGCTTTAGGGAAGTGGGTGCGAATGTGTTGACGGTGTGCATCTGTGTGCACAAAGGTATCCGCGGTGCAGATTAATCCGCGTACCACGTGTGTCTCGTCATCAATGGCTTTCTCGGCCAGTGCCATCAGTGCGTCGTCGGAGTCAAAGTGAGCCGGTTGCTGAGGAACTTGACCCATCTGGTAGCCAAATGCGGTTGCATCCGCGTCGTGGTAACACACTTGCGAGGAAATAACGACGTCACCGAGGTTTAATGAGGGTTCAAAAGCGCCGGCTGATCCGGTGTTAATCACGCAATCTGGCTTAAATTGTGACAGTAACAAGGTGGTGCCGACTGCTGCCGATACTTTACCAATGCCTGATTGGAGCAATACCACATCACGACCCTGTAGTGTGCCAGAGTAGAAGGTGCAACCTCCTTCGTGATGAGTGGTAAGGTTCGCGAGCTTATCACGCAGCAGGGTAATTTCCTGCTCCATAGCGCCAATAATGCCGATTTTCATCTTGATGATCCTGTTAGCACATAGAATGGGGTTAGTGTACATGAGGCAATAAAAAAGTGCCTCCTTTGAGGCACTTCAGACTGCTGACAAAGGTCTAGCTTTCGAGCTAGACCTTTGATCTAATAGGAGTGTCGCAATAGGGATGCTCCGGTATGCTTCAAGAACCTTCTCCACACCAATATGAACTTGAAATGGTGACGATGGAACAACTTGTTCCCA
>NZ_MEBP01000078.1:0-43801 GCF_001722075.1 Salinivibrio sp. SS2
CCTATTGTTCTCCACTGATACATACTCTCCTTCTGCCACGTCTTCTTGTTATCATGCTTGCCCCATTAATCAGTCAACTGATCTCTATTGCTTCTAATAGCATAAGACGGCTTTGCTGATCATCTGTGACCGGTTTTGAGGCGTTGATGATCTGATCCGATGCCGCTAGAGTGATAAGTTCAATGATTTAGGAAACAACGCCACTAAAAAGACGTTTCATTAAGCGTATTTATGGTCCTTTTTCGAGGCTGTGCAAATGCACTTTGTACCCAACCCCGTGTTTTAACGCTGATGAAAGGTACATATCTTAGCGTATGTACCTTGCTAATCTGGAGCAACGTATTGCAGCCAGTCAGTGTCCACTCTCACACCAACGGATACACAGGATCGCCCCAGGTGGCGGTGTTGCCGTCCATCATTATTTCGATGATCAAAGGCACTATTTTTTGCATCATACTTACGCAGTCTTTTAGCTGGGCGCGGTTGGCTTGGCTGCCGTGGGTGGCGCCGCCGTGGAGTAATTGATTGCGTAACGTATACAAACGGCTAAAAACAGCGGCTAATACTGTTGCGGTATCACTGTTTGCCAAGGCTTTGTGCGCGCGGGCTTTGGCGCTTTTACGTGCAGCTTGCCAGCTCTCTTCAGTGATATATCCAGCTTGATATTCCCAATAGGCTTGCAGGATATAATCATTATCGAGAATCACCCGGATCGGGCCTGAGAACTCTTGCCATACTAAATGGGTTAAACGTGCTTCTTTATCGAGGTGAATCAGTTTTTCTAGAAAGCCTTGATAGAGGTTTTTCTCGGTAAACTGACGTTTTTGCGCAAACTCTTGCGCATAAGCGGCGTTAAATGCAATCCACAAGAAAATAAATTGACTATCGGTATCATCCGTTTGCTCGGCTTGTTTTAGCCAGCTAAGGGCTCGGTGTACGCGAATGGATAGATTTTCAGGATAATGCTCGCGCTCTTTGCGCTGCCGCGCTTTAAGAGATTCATAGTTGGCCATTTTGTCTCCCGTCAGTAATAAGAGCTTCCAAGGCCAGCATTGCTGGCCTTGGAGCTGCTGTGAGTTTACAAATACCGCCCTTGAATATACTCGCGGAAATGGGTGGGGTTGAGGCTTTCGCCGGTGGCATCTTTGAGTAAGTTGTCGGTTGAGGTGGTGCTGGCGCGTTGCCAGATATGTTGAGACAACCAATCAAAAATCGGTGAGACATTGCCGCTGGCGATAATGCCGTCCACATCCATTTGCTGACGCATCGTTTGCATCAATTGCGCGGCATATAGTGCACCTAAGGTATAGGTCGGGAAGTAGCCAAAGCTGCCATCAGTCCAGTGGATATCTTGCATACAGCCGTTTTTATAGTTGCCAGCGGTGCTGAGGCCAAGGTATTGCTGCATGGCATGATCCCAGCGGTCAGGGATATGATCGACGTCCATTTTGCCACTGATAAGATCGCGCTCAATGTCGTAGCGCAACATGATGTGTGCAGGATAGGTGACTTCGTCGGCATCAACACGGATATAGCCGGGTGAGACACGTGTGAGCACACGGTGGAAGTTGTCTACATGGAAAGCCGGGTCGTCTTGGCGGTTAAAGGCTTGTTTGGCATGCTGACAAATCAAGGTGGCGAATGCCTCACTGCGGGCAAGCTGCATTTCACAGAACAGGCTTTGGCTCTCATGCACACCCATTGATCGCGCTTTGCCAACCGGCAAGCCGGCAAGATGTTTGGGTAGACCTTGCTCATAGCGCGCGTGCCCCGTTTCGTGGATCACGCCCATTAACGCCGAGGTAAAGTCTTGCTCGTCATAGCGGGTGGTAATGCGTACATCGGTTGGCACGCCTCCACAAAATGGATGAGTGCTGACGTCTAATCGACCATGCTCGAAGTCAAAACCCAGCAGCGCCATCATTTTCTCGCCCAAGGCTTTTTGCTGAGCCTCTGCAAACGGAGCATCGGGCAACCGTGTGGTTTGCTGGCTTTGTTTATCCACTACCGCTTGAATGGTGTCTGGTAGCCATGTTTTAAGCTCGCCAAACACTTCATCGATGCGGTCAGCGGTCATGTCTGGCTCGTAAAGATCCAGCAAAGCGTCATAGGGCGAGCAGTTTTTCTGATCGGCTCGGATGTGGGCTTCTTCGCGCGCGAGTGCCACTACTTCTTTAAGGTTTTTGGCGAAGCCGTCCCAGTCGTTATTTTGACGCTGCTGTCGCCAGGCGTGTTCACATTTTGCACCGGCCAAAGATTTGGCTTTCACTAGGGTGTCTGGGAGTACACTGGCATGTTGCCACTGACGCTTCATTTCTCGGAGGCTGGCGCGTTGGGCGTCATTGAGTCGGTCTTGCTGCTCATCCAGCGCGCTAAACCAGTCATGCAGTTCATGCGTAGTGAGTTGCTGATGGGTATAGAGTGCCAATTCCGCCATAGCGTCGGCACGGGCTTGACTGCCTCCGCTGGGCATCATGGTGGCTTGATCCCAGCCACAGATTGCGGCAAGGTGCTGAAAATGCGACAGACGTTTGAAGTGAGCTTCCAGCTTATCTAGTTGTTCCATAATCACTTTCCTTGTTTACAACGTTGCCGATATTTTGGCAACTTGGGTGAGAAAAGCAAGGCACATGCTGGCGTTCTGTAAGGTGGACCTGATAAGGAGTTATTTGGGGAATGTACTTGTTTGGCTATGGCAGTTTAATGAATCCTGCTTCGCGCGCGTTGACCGGAGAGTCAGGGTGGGCGTGTCCGGTAACCGTATCGGGGTTGCAACGCTATTGGAGCAATGTCAGTGAAGCATTGATCTCTCCGTTAGTGGTATTGGAAGGAGACGGTGCGTGCAATGGCGTCTTAGTAAAGATCGCGCCAGATGCTTTGCCTGACTTTGATCGCCGTGAGGCAGGGTATCGACGTCTTTCGCTAGACGCGTCTCGTATTGCACTGCCCAAAGGGATTGCGCTTGAAGGGCCCGTGTATGTGTATGTGGCAGAGGATCGTGTCGCGCCTGATGTGCATAAACCGATCGCGCAGTCGTACATAGATACGGTCATGGCAGGCTGCTTACGCTATTCGTCTGATTTTGCGGCTGAATTTTTACACACCACTCAGGGGTGGGATGCGGCGTATTGTAATGATCGGGCACAGCCGCGTTATCCACGCGTCGCCGGCGTGAGCGATGAAGATCGGGTGATGATTGATGATTTGATGAAAACCCATCTCGGCCAGCATCCCGCCGAAGCGGTGTAATTAGACTTACTAGCGAGCCACGTGCAACGTCATTTTGTTTAGATTGAATAAAACAAAGCCACCGCATGAACGGTGGCTTTGTTGATTAGGGGTTGTTCACCTTGTTACCAAGGGACTTATTGTACTTCGACGTAGACAAACTCAGGTGAGGTGACTTCAACGCGACGGTTTTTCGCGCGGCCGTCCACAGTGTCATTACTAGCAATTGGCGTGGACTCACCTTTACCCATCACGGTTAAACGCTCGGCATCGATGCCCGCATCAACGAATACATCTGCTACCGCTTGTGCGCGAC
Organism: Salinivibrio sp. SS2; assembly: GCF_001722075.1. NCBI lineage: Bacteria > Pseudomonadati > Pseudomonadota > Gammaproteobacteria > Vibrionales > Vibrionaceae > Salinivibrio > Salinivibrio sp. SS2. The sequence goes on from NZ_MEBP01000078.1 coordinate 3,545, forward strand.
GCTCAGACAGTTTTTGGTTGTAGGCCGCTGGGCCTTTGCTGTCGGTGTGACCGATAATGGTCGCGGTCGCTTCTTCGTGCTGGAGTAGGCGGTTGATCAATGGTTGTAATGAGGCAGCCGCTTGTGGAGAAAGGGTTGCTTCATCAAAGCCAAACAACTCGGTTTCGCCCGCTTCTGACAAGACGATGGTTTGTGGTTCCGCAACCATTTGTGGTTCTGGCTCCGGCTCAGCCATGACTGGCTCTTCAACCATAGGCTCAGGCATCGGCTCGCTGCTGGTGCGGCCGAAGTGGTAGGTCATACCCACGGTCACAAGGTTATTGTCAACACTTGAGAAGTAGCCGTCGTCCATATCATTAATGTGTTGGTATTCAAGACGTACGTTGATGTTATCGGTCGCTTGGTGATCCACACCGATCGCGCCCATCAGTGACACGTCATCGCGATCACCGGCGCTGCTGTTCCAGTTCCACCATGCGCCACCGACTTTACCGTATAACGCGGTATCCGGTTTGAGATGGTAGGCAAATTTAGGGGCCAGTGTTAACGCAGTAAGATCGCCCGCCGCGCTGAGCGTTGTGCCTGACTGGTCAAATGAGGTATCAAAACGGCCAAGGTAGTCATAGGTACCTTCTAGCGCAAACCAGTTATTGAAGTTATAACCGGTAACTACGCCTGCCGCTAGCTCTGAGTCGCCGCAGTTGGCGTCAGAGACACAGCTGTCTTCAAGGAATGAAGGACCTACACGGCCACCGAGGTATAGACCGCTATCTTGTTGTGCATAAGCCGCTGGTGCAACGGCTAAAAGTAGGCCTAGGCTTGTCACGACTTTTTTCATGCCACTGTCTCCTAAATAAGGATGATAAGGTATTATTGTTCGCATTAACTATGCGTTGTTATCCGGCCATTTTTGGAACGACCTTCACCCCTAGGCTAGATCTGGATAGTGGGTAACTCAATAGGAAAAAAGAGATTTAACCGAGATTTGACCCAACCTGACGCAACTGTCTTAAGTATGCGCCAGGCTTGACCGTTGTCGGACAATTCGAAGGGAGCTAGCGTGATTTTGTCTGACTAGTGAGACGTTTTCGTTCGCCTTGCCCGCCCACAGGGCGACTCACAGATACTTGGCGTCCTTTTTTCATGCCTTTCTCATAATCGTCGGTGATGGCGGCCATGGCGGCTTTTAGCTGTTGCTTGAAGGTTTCTCGATCAATGTTTTCGAACTCTTTGTCGATGTAGCTTTTGATCTTATCATCGCTGTCACGCGCATCGAGTTGAGGCAGTTTCTCCAGCGCCCCTTCTAGCCAGCCGATGGTAAAAGATTGCACACGGCGTGACACTTCTTGGGTGCTGGTGCCCGAACCGGCAAAACTGTTGCGGAATTGGCCGATATGCTCATTCATCTCGCGATACACCACATCAAAGGCGAATGCGGCGAATATCGCGCGATCGGCATCACCAATAAATTCTGCTTGCTTTAAGCCTTTGTAGTTGATCAGCACACACTCCACGCCAAATCGACCATTGATACCGCGAATGATCTTCAGGATCGGTTCACTTACCGATGTAGGCAGCAGGGTTTCAGAGCGCGTTTTCCCCATGCTGATAAAGTCGATATCGTCTTGGTCGAGGCCATGTTTTCGCATCAGGCGCTCAGCCATCTTAATCGCCTGCGCTGCCTCATTGACGTTCGCTGAGTTACTTAACTCAAGGCATTTGGCGATTTTTTTGAGCGCTTTGCTTTTCGGATCTGACATGCATACTTCCCGAGAACGAACAAACGCGTATTGTATCGCGTCCGTCAATAACAACAAAGCCGTGTTGATGGATCAGAAGGCTTATTGTTCGGTTCTGCATAAAGTATGGGATTGAAAGAAATATCGCGATGACGCGGTCTATGCAGAAGTAAGTGGTTATAAGGAGCCCCATTCATGGGCATGGTCAAGCAAATGAGTCTGTCGTTGCTGGTGTTAATGGTGATCACGGCCAATGGCTACCTTGTGCTGTGGAGCATGGCGGGTGGTCTGGATTCAGCGAGTTTTGTCGCGTTGTGGTTGGCTGGCGGCGCAATCATGGCATGGTTGACGGCGCGTTATCTCTCGAGCAACAAAGCGGGCGTCTGTTCCAATGCAACCTATATGTATCCTGCGCCGCCAAAACGCGCTGCGTCGCGATTGCCTGATTCACTTTTTTCGCAGCCGACTGATGTGTGGCGTATGGCCGCGAGCTTGTTGCTTGCCGTCACATCCGCCTTATTTGCATGCCGATATCTTGATTTAGGCACGCTGGCACTGATGGTAATGGCCGGCGTCCAAGGTGTGCACGGCCTGATGGCGACGGCAGAACGTAAAGGATTGCACTGGGGCGGCATGATGCTTTTGTTTGCTGGCGTGGGGTATTTATTTGCTCCCGGTATGTACGCCCCCAGTAGTTTAGGGTTGGGATTGGCACTTGTCGCTGGATTGGCGTGGCGTGACTATTGGCAGACGCTGTCTGAACACACTGAAGCGTACCCTAAACAACTCTGCATCAGTTTTCGGTTGAGTGTCTTACTGGCAATTGCACTGCTGATTTTCGCGTTGCCCGGTTTAACCGTGACGATATCTGGCGCCGTAGTAGCGATGATTGCTGGAGCCCTGACGGTGCTCGGGGTAATTTATCCTTGGCAGTGGCTTTCTACACAGGTTTCTCTGCTGTGGAAGCACACGTTATCGGTGCTGGCGGTGCTCGCCTTAGTTGGCGTAGTGTGGTTGGACGATGGTCAGATGATGAACATGCGTTTAGCCAGTGCGGCTTGTGTGGCCTTTATCGGCGTCATCTTGATGGGAGCGACGCCGCGTGAACAGGTACGCGGTTAATATTTGGCGTGATGAGCAATAAATTAAACTGTTTATCTATACAGTGCTTTTGTCGGTTTGTTACACTCTTAGTATGATTTCTTGGGTTAGATGCTAAATAGTGGCTTTATCGACGACGTCTCAACCGTATGTTCAAAAAGGGTTCGTTATTACGCGCCAACAACGTGATCGAGGCGAATCGAGTACCATCGTGCTGTGGCTCTCTACACCTGATGGTCCGGTTAAACTCTGTATTGAGAATCAACAAAGCGTCTTTTTTATCCCCCAAGAAGAGCAACAACGTGCACAAGCACTGCTTCCTTCTGTCGACCCGCACGCTTACTGCAAAACCGTCCCGTTGGCGACCTTTCAACATATTCCTTTGGTCGCCTGTTACTTCAGTACCGTCAAACGCGCCCAAGAAGGGCAACGTGTATTAAGTGGCGCCGCCATTCCACTCTATGAAGGGGATTTGCGTCTTGCGGATCGCTATCTAATGGAGCGCTATATTTGTGGCAGCTTGCTGTTTACCGGCAATGCGCGTCAGCGAGCAGGTTACCTCGAAGTGAACCAAGGTAAAGCAAAGGCGCAGGCGTATACGCCACAATTGCGCCATGTATCACTGGATATTGAATGCTCAGAAAAAGGTCAGCTGTACTCGATTGGTTTAGACAGTGACATGGATAGCCGCGTGATTATGGTCGGGGCGCCACAACCCGACGCCCCCGCATGGATAGAATGGGTTAGCGACGAAGTCGCCTTGTTATCGGCGCTTGAGCGCTGGTTTAGCACCTATGATCCCGATGTAGTGGTGGGATGGAACGTGATTGATTTTGATTTCCGTTTGCTGGTCAAGCGTGCGCAGCGTCACCAAAAGTCACTCCGTATTGGCCGCGGCGGTGAGAGTGCCTATTGGCGAGAAGGAAATGCCAATAAGTCTGGCTTTATTAGTTTGGCGGGACGTGTGGTCATTGATGGGATTGATGCGCTGAAAACAGCGACCTATGGTTTTCGCTCTTGGGCGCTTGAGTCGGTCGCGCAAACGCTGCTTGGTGAGGGAAAGGCCATCGACGATCCGCATGATCGTATGGCGTCCATCAATCGCATGTTTCATCACGATAAAGTCGCGCTCGCCACCTATAACTTGCAAGACTGCCGATTGGTTAATCGCATCTTTGCCCATACGCATTTGCTTGATTTTATGATTGAGCGCTCGCGTCTCACCGGTGTCGAGCTAGATCGGGTTGGAGGCTCTGTTGCTGCGTTTACCAACTTGTATCTCCCGCGCTTACATCGCTCGGGGTATGTGGCGCCTAATTTGGCCAGCGACGGTTGGATTGCAAGCCCTGGCGGCTATGTAATGGACTCTAAACCCGGCCTTTATCACTCGGTGTTGGTGTTGGATTTTAAGTCGCTGTACCCGTCTATTATTCGTACGTTTTTGATTGATCCGCTAGGGCTGGTTGAAGGCTTAAAGTCACAACAAACAGGCGAGGAGCACGATATTGTGCCCGGCTTTCGCGGTGGTGTGTTTCACCGAGAAAAGCATTACTTGCCGGCATTGATTGATGATTTATGGCAAGCGCGCGATCGCGCTAAAAAAGCGGGAGAAAAAGCCTTCTCACAAGCGATAAAAATCATCATGAACTCGTTTTATGGGGTGCTAGGATCGTCAGGGTGTCGTTTCTTTGATCACCGACTAGCGTCGTCGATTACGATGCGGGGGCATGAGATTATGAAAACCACTCGTGAACTGATTGAGGCACAAGGCTATGAAGTGATCTATGGCGATACAGACTCGACCTTTGTGTCCTTGGGCGGTGATAAGGCGAGTGAAGACGCCGATGCTATTGGTCAAGCGCTGGTTGAACATGTTAATAGCTGGTGGCGTCAGCACCTACAAGACACTTATGCTCTTGAATCGACGCTAGAGATTGAGTATGAAACCCATTACCAGCGTTTTTTGATGCCCACCATTCGAGGCCAAGAGACCGGTAGTAAAAAGCGATATGCAGGTCGCGTTGTGGATAGAGAATCGGGTCGCGCTGAGATCGTGTTTAAAGGCTTGGAAACGGTGAGAACCGATTGGACACCGCTTGCACAGCAATTTCAGCAACAGCTCTATCAACGCGTCTTCGATGGCGAAGAGGTGGACGAGTTTATTCGTGAGCTGGTGACCAGTACTAGCAAAGGCGAGCACGATGAGCACCTAGTATACCGTAAGCGGCTTCGTCGTCCGTTATCGGAATATCAAAAGAATGTGCCGCCCCATGTGCGCGCGGCACGCTTAGCTGATAGCGAAAATCATCAGCGTGGGCGCGCTCAGCAGTATCAACGCGGTGGCTGGATTGAATACGTGATCACCGTTAATGGCCCCGAACCCCTTGCTTATCGGCGTAGCCCGATTGATTATCAGCATTATATTGATAAGCAACTTAAGCCCATTGCCGATGGTATTTTGCCGTTTATTGGTAAAGAGTTTGATACCTTAGCCTTGCCACAATTAGGCTTGTTTTAACCAAACTTGCATTTCTGCCCAGTGCCCGCTTGAATGAATAGACGAGCAGGGAGGTAGATGTGGAACAACTGGATTTCTTCGAGGTGCCAAGTCCATGCAAAGGCATCTGCGAAGTGAACAACAAAGGCTATTGCAAGGGGTGTTTTCGCAGTCGCGAAGAACGCTTTCATTGGTTTGAATTAACCAATGAACAAAAACGCAATGTTGTTCGTCTCTGCCATCAGCGTTATGAGCGTATCATGCGTGCCAAGCGCAAACAGATGCGCGATGCTGCTCTAGATACCCAACCGATCCCGTCACAACCCTCGTTGTTTGATGATGAGGACCCCACCCAGTAAGCATTCAGCGCACCTTCTCTTTCTCGCTTTGATTTTTTCACTGGCCACGAGTGGCGCCATTACCGAGTGTTTCTAAACTTAGGTAAGGAGGGTGAGGGCATGCGCAGTGAAACTTGTTCATTTAAAAGCAGCAAAGGCTGGTGTTGCGATCAGCCAGCCGGACAGTCCGGGCGATGCTATTGGCATGATCCGGACATTGATAAGTGTGGTCATGACGTAAAAGCAGACGTGGAAAAATGGGCGGCATCAGGAAAACCGCTTGATGGCTTTCAACTTGCCCGAACCGACCTAACTGACATTGATTTAGTGAACCGAGGAAGTCGCGAAGGCTACTCGTGCCAAGGCGCGGATTTTTATCGAGCGAACATGGCTGAAGCGCATTGCTTTGGATTGGATTTACGTGGCGCCTCATTAATGAAAGCCAACTTGCTACGCGCGAATTTAAACTGTGCGCGGCTAGATGGCAGCAACTTGTTAGGCGCAGATCTGGCTCGTGCAGGGCTTGAGAATGTGGACTGGGGAAAAGAGCTCAAGCAAGAACGATTGGCCTACAAAGAGCGTGATCCGGCAAGGCGAAAATCGCTATTTCAAGAGTCCGAAGAAGTCTGCCGAAACGTGCGTAAGCAATGCGAAAAGCAGGGGTTATTTGAAGTCGCTGGGTATTTTTTTAAAAAAGAGATGCGGTTTCGGCGCTACCAAATGCCCAAGTTGAGTTTTCGACGTTGGCTTTCCAAGATTGTCGATCTCTTTTGCGGCTATGGTGAAGATCCACTGCGCGTGGTGGTATTTTCTGTTCTGGTGATTGTGTCGTGTGCGCTGGCGTATTTTGCCTTTGGCACCACACAAAGCAATCCCATCTATCCAGATGTGACTGGCTGGCAGCAGTACTTTTATGAACTATTGAACGCCGTGTATTTTAGTGTTGTCACCTTTACCACCCTCGGTTACGGTGATATATCGCCGCACGGCGTGGCGCGTTTTATTGCCGCCTTTGAAGCGTTTCTCGGCAGCTTTACGATGGCGCTATTTGTTGTCGTATTTGTCAAAAAGATGACGAGATAAAAGCGCGGTGGTGTGTACTATATAGAAATATGTTGATTAGGATAAAAGCGCGCCTCGGTGAAGCGCGCTTAGTTACCTTATAGAAGTCCACTAATTGATTGTACTAAGCCTTGCTTCAACACAGGCTCAGCCTCAGCAAACTCTAGGTTAACTTTATTGGCAGTGGAAAGAACACGTGTTTGATATCGTTTCCATTGTGTTTCTTGGGTTGATGTTACGACCTTCTTACTGTTCGTACCTTGCGCGAGTTGAGAGTCAAGCGCTTCAGTCACAACGACACCCGCAGAGGCGCGCTCTGAGATTTGTAGGTCAGTAATCATTGAATAATAAACGTCCTCGACCAACGCATTCGCAACCAAGCCAATTGCCGCACCTGCGAGAGATGTTGCTCCTCGACCGGAACCACCGCCAAATTGAGCACCAACAAGGGCGCCACCAACGGCACTTCCAAAGCCCTGAGATAGGAAGTTTTCGCTATCACGCAGATCCGCTTTACCGACTTGCAGAATATTCGCTTGGATCATGTAGTGAGCTTTATCTGGATTATCGAGGACTTTATATCCGCGGCTTTCAATGTTCGCTTTAATATCAGACTTAATATCGAGATTAGGCTTGTCGGAGGTGTTGCGGATTTGTAAGAACACGGTGCGTTTTGAAGGAGCCACTGGGTCTAAAAAGACGGTGTTACTCATTTTGGTTTGTACATCAAGGTTACGTTTTTTAACGAGAGTATTGGTCGCTGAGCAGCCCGTCAACATTAACGCCAAGGACATAAATGCAACAACAAAAATGCTTTTTTTCATGGTGGGATATAACATGTGTATTAAAAGGGAGGCTAAGTTAATCAACTTAATAGTCAAATTGGAATGCTGTTATCACGTTTATTCTTCCTTTTTTGATCTTGGTCTCCATTTATGACATTTTCGTGACATGTAAGCCTTATTTTTGCGCTATGCAACCGAATGCTCGGAATAAAAAAAAGACGCCCGAAGGCGCCTTTTATCACATCATTATTCGCAGAGGAGTTAGATGCGGATGAAGTCCATGTGTTCAACTTTTGGCTTGAACGGGTGACGTTGGATGTCTTGTGGCTTCACTTTAACTTCTTGGCCATCGATAACCAGGATGATGCCTTCGTAGAACTCAGGCTTGTCCATTTGGTTAACAACAACTGGGTGGTCAAGTGCGATAGATACAGGCTCTTGGTTACCACCGTAAACGATAGCAGGGAATTTCTTCTGATGACGCAGGCGGCGGCTCGCACCTTTACCTTTCTCTGCGCGTACTTCAGCTTCGAATTTCATCATAATCAATAACTCTCTTTTAGAGTGAAAATACAGTACTGAGCGTAGCGACCTAACTCAGTACCCAAAAACGAGCGCGGATAGTAGCACTGCTTGGGGGGTAAAACAAGCCATAACGCGCATGATGGCGCAATCACGATGCGTTAAAGGTCGGCGTCAGCGAATTGTTGACCGCGACTTTGGGCAAGCAGTGCATCAAGGCGATCTTGAGAAAGAAAGTCATCAACATCAAAAATCTTTTGGCGTAAGTGCCAAAAACGTCCTTGCTTGCGCGCGACGATAAAGTCCGGTGCCCGAAACCTGTGTTGTGCCGCTGCAATTTTGGTTGCGGCCGTATCGGTAAAGGGACGGTGTCTATCGACCAAATGAGGGCGGACAAAGCGTGCTAGCACATCCTGCTTTTGTTTCTTAGTTGCAAGCGGCCATATTTCATGAAGATCTGTTCCCTCACTGGTGTGATAGGTCACTTTCAACTGTGGTTTTTGATAACGGTTTTTTCCTGCAGTGAGTGACAGATCCACACAGGCCATCACCAGTGCGTCTTTGAGTTTAAGTGCTTCACGGAGCTTTTTATCCGGATCGACCAATGGCTTGTCACACTGATGGCAGCGCCGCGCGGCGATATCGTTATCGGCACCGCATTCATCGCAGAATTTGGCGCGAAAACGGTAACCACATATTTCGCGTTCGCCGTCGTCGTCTTCAAAGTACCCTTGGCATTGACGGCCATAATGCTCAATCAAAAAGCCATTGTCGTCGAGTTTCCCCCAAAAGCTGTTATTAAATCCACACGCAGGACAAGGGACGGTAACGAGTTCACTGTCGCTGTCTGGTTTTGGCATGCCGATTTCGGGTTGATACAAGTCGTAGACGTTACCGGCATAATCGAGGATTAAACAGTCTTTTTTCCCGGGCGAAAGGCGCAAGCCACGGCCAGCAATTTGTTGATACAAACTCACTGATTCGGTTGGACGTAAAATGGCAATCAAATCGACGTGAGGGGCATCAAACCCCGTGGTTAGAACAGAGACATTGACCAAGAATTTGAGCTGTTTTTGCTTAAAGGCTTGGATCAGCGCATCGCGTTCAGGGCCGGGTGTATCACCAATAATCAAGGCGGATTCGTGTGGCGGCAGTAGGGCGAGCACTTCCTTCGCGTGGCTGACGGTTGCGGCAAAAATCATGACGCCCTGACGCTGCTTGGCATAGGACATTACTTGCTCAATGATTTGCGGCGTCGCGCGTGGTGCATTGGCCACGACCTTCTCTAAATCGGCTTCACGATAGTAACCGTTGGCGGTGCGAGAGACTTGCGAAAAGTCGTAACTGAGAAGGGGTGCATCCAGCACATGAGCGGGGGTTAAAAATCCTTCATCGAGCAAATGGCTAATCGGCAGCTCGAAGACACAGTCACGAAAAAAGCGCGCTTCGGTGGTGCGGACTTTTCCACTGGTGTGATACTGATAAATCCAGCCTTGGCCCAGTCGATAGGGGGTTGCGGTGAGTCCCAACACTTTTAATCCGGCATTCACGTTTTGTAAATGGCTAATCACACGGCGATAACTGCTATCTTGATTGTCAGGCACGCGGTGGCACTCGTCGATAACTAGCAGCGAAAACTGATCCGCGAATGCTTCCAAGTTGCGTACCACCGATTGTACCGAGGCAAACACCACTTTTTCGTGTGATTCTTTGCGTCCCAGCCCTGCGGAGAAGATGCCTCCGGTTAGCCCATATCCTTCATACTTAGCATGATTTTGTTCCACGAGCTCTTTCACATGGGCGAGTACGAGAACGCGCCCTTTCGCGATGCGAGCAAGCTCTGCGATCACCAAGCTTTTGCCAGCACCGGTGGGGAGTACGGCGACGGCAGGCGTGCTGTGACGACGAAAATAATGAAGCACACCTTTGACGGCGTCAGACTGATACGGACGAAGGGTATACATAATAATCAGTAATCAACGTTACTCTCTGTGTGGGGGAAACCACCAAAGGTGTTGGAGGTTCGCGGTGATTGACGATGAATTTTTTCCACAAAAAACGGCCCTTTTGAGGCCGTTTAATTTTACTGACTTATGGAGCGAGGTACAGGACTTTACAGGCGCTTTGACATTATGCAGTGCTGACGGCGAGGTTGGTAATCAAATTGCTCATAAAACAAGCGGGCACCTTTATTACCAATGTTGACCTCGAGGATCACCGCGACACAGTCATGCTGCTTGGCGGTTGCTTCAACTAAGGGGATCACTTGGGAACCGACACCTTGGCGCCGCCAGTTTTGTGCGATAAAAAACTGATCAATCACGCCCACGCTGCCACCATTTTCAACGCTAAAGCTGTACACCAAGACCAAGTAGCCAATGGTCTCGCACTCGCCATTATGCTCAACATCAATCAGAAATACAGCCCCACGCTCTGGCTGTGAGAGTAGCGTTTTAAACGCCGTTTCTACAGGCTCGCGATCGAAGGGAAGCGCTTCATGCTCGTGCTGTGCCCGCGACATGGCGATTAGCGTTTCAAAAGCATTAGCGTCCGGCTGGCGAAGAGAAACAATCATAGTGTTACCTTATTTATCACTGATTAGTCGAGAGACGCCAGTATCATACCCAGTCATTGAATAGGCTCAATCGCCACAACGTGTTGCATTGGCACGATGTGACGGACTCGTCGTCTCGATAAAAAGCCTGCGTGAGGCCTTGCATCTAATTTGTGGATTGGCGATAGCATGAGACAAGTTTATGTCACGGCCGTTCAGTATGCAGGTCAATCCATTGAAACTTGATCTGTGTCTTACTGCCTATGTGACGTATAATCGCCGCAAATACAGGTGTAACGAGCAGTCACATGCGATTAGATAAGTTTTTATGTGAGACCTTAGGGGTGACGCGAAAGCAAGCCGCACGCGTTCTGAAAAGTGAAGTGATTACCGTCAACGGTGAGGTAATCAAATCTGGCGCGGTTAAAATCACCGACGATGCTGAGGTTGAGTTTGAAGGCCAGCGACTGATGCTGTCCGGGCCGCGTTACTTTATGATGCACAAACCCGCGGGTGTGGTGTGTTCCCATGAAGATGCATTCAACCCCACGGTATTTGTGCTTTTAGAAGAAGTGAATGCGGAAAAACTGCATATCGCTGGCCGATTAGACGCTGACACAACAGGCTTGTTGTTGTTAACCGACGATGGGCAGTGGTCACACCGTATCACTTCACCCAAGCATAAATGCGATAAAACCTATCGAGTATGGCTAGCGGATCCACTTACCGATGATGTCGCCGCTCAGTTTGAGCAGGGGGTTATGTTACGCGGTGAAAAAGAAGAGACCTTACCAGCGACGCTCGAAAAAGTGGATGAGTGCGAGGTGCTGCTGACTATTCAAGAAGGGAAGTACCATCAGGTGAAGCGCATGTTTGCTGCGGTGGGTAACCGTGTTGAGGCATTGCACCGTGAGTCTGTTGGGCCGTTATGCTTGGACGAATCCCTTGAGCCGGGCGAATATCGTCCATTGACCGCTGATGAAGTGGCCATGTTTATCAAATAAAAGCACGCCTTAGGCATTCCGCTATCCGCACAGTGATGAAAAATGGGGTGTCTTTTTCAGGAGTCTGTCAGCCAGACTCCTTTATATTCCCGTCAATAATCGGTTTTTTGTTGCGAGATACATAGCTCGCGCCCAGATTATACGCTGGATACCGTTGCTTATTGCGCTATGCAATAACAACAAAAAGAAAGACATTCTTTCCCGCACAGAAACAATAAACTGTTACAATTCGATCTACTTCACGTTATTTCCTATTGCTCTGTCTTTCACGTTAAGGAGTGTTATGTCGCAATCATCGGCTGTCACGGCGTCACCGACACAACTCAGTTGGCTTTTGATTATCATTTTGGGCGCGATCGCGGCGCTGACACCACTTGCCATCGATATGTACTTGCCTGCTATGCCAGCCATTGCTGGCGATTTGGGGGCACCCAATAGTGCAGTGAAGTCGACCCTAGTGGCATATACGGCCGGATTTGCGATTGGTCAGCTCTTTCACGGACCAATCTCCGACAGCTATGGACGCAAGCCGGTAATGCTTGGCGGGGTGATGCTGTTTTTTATCTGCGCTGTCGTCAGTGCGCTCGCCGAAGACATCAACGTATTGATGCTGGCTCGCTCTACCCAAGGCTTTGCTGGAGCCGCGGCCGCCGTGATCATTCAAGCCTTGGTGCGTGATATGTTCGAGCGTGAAGAGTTTGCACGCACCATGTCATTTATCACCTTGGTGATGACCATTGCACCGCTTGCTGCTCCCATGATTGGCGGCTATTTGCTGACGTGGTTCGATTGGCGTGCGATTTTTTGGGTATTGGCCGGCTGGGCGTGTTTTGTGATGGTCTGTATTGTGGTGAAAATTCCCGAGACCTTGCCCCAAAATCATCGTCCGCCGCTGCGTATCGGTGCTTCGCTGCGTAACTATGCGCGTATGCTGAAAACGCCGTTTGCGGTCGGTATGATCTTTTGCTCTGGCTTCTCTTTTGCTGGCATGTTCTCGTTTCTTACCGCCGGCTCGTTTGTCTATATCGACTATTACGGCGTCAGTGCCAAGGCATTTGGTTATCTGTTTGGCCTTAACATTGTTTGCTTGATCATCATGACCTTTTTGAATGGTCGGCTGGTGCGCAAAATGGGCTCTCACTGGATGTTGCGTTTCGGCTTGGCGATTCAGCTGGTTGCCGGTATCGCGATCGCAGTCTGTCAGTGGTTAGACCTTGGTCTTTGGGGAACCGTGATCCCAGTGATGACCTACGTCGGTGTGATCTCGACCATCGGCAGTAACAGCATGGCTTGTTTACTGTCTTGTTATCCCCAAATGGCCGGTACGGCATCGTCGTTGGCAGGGACGATGCGCTTTGGTATTGGCTCGTTAGTCGGGGCTGGGGTAGCGGTCGTCTCTGATGGCACGCCGTGGGGGATGATTGGCGCTATCGCGATTTGTGCGATACTCTCTGCCGCTTTCTATTGGTTACTCGCGCGAAAAGAACCATGAGTTACGTGACCCATATCCAGGCGGTAGTGAATACCGCGTTTGCAGACATTGAAGCCGCTATTGCGGCGCGAAAACTCGTTGATGCTCCCGCTGCTCGAGAAGCGTTTTTAGGACGTTGGGTGGCACAAGCGGCCAAAAAACAGCGCTTTCATCATAGTGTGAAAGCCGATTTACAACGTTGGGTGCAGCGTGCCCGTAGTGCGGGCACCAAAGCGGCGTTAGAAGCGGAATTTCGTCAAATTCAATCGGTTTACCAAGCTTGGTTCCCGGTGAATGCGCCGGCTAACAACGTGATGCATACCCAGCTATGCCAGCTAATCGATGCGGCAAAAGCGGCGCAGTGGATGGTGCATACTGACGCTACCATTGACCGCAAAGTGAGAGTGATCTCGGAGGGGCAACATTCATTGGCAGTGTGTCCCGATGCGACTCAAGCGGCTTTTGACTCAGAGGGCGTATTGGTGAAGCCGTTGAGTGTGTACGTACGAGGTCCAGAAAACATCTTTATTGATTGGGCGCATCAAGCAGGATTAGCTCCGACGAAAGTGACTGCCTATAAGTCAATTGTTAAATACCATGCAGAGTATCTAATTTGGCCGCAAAACCAAGCAGATAGTTTGATGGTGATGCCCGCACAGACAACCTAAAAATAATCGATACAAACCGCCCGTTGGCGGTTTTTTCTTCATATAAAGGCAAGTACACTAAGGCCATTCTCGTTGTTGCGTGGAGTCGCCTGTGTCTGCATTGTCCCGTCCTTTCTTTGATGCTGTTTTTCTCAAGCGTTTACTGTTAATTGCGATTCCCATTGCGCTGCAAACCATGATGTTTTCCAGCCGCAGCTTGGTGGATATTTTGATGGTGGGGCAGTTGAGTGAAGCTGATGTTGCGGCGATTGGTATCGCTGGTAAAGCGATGTTTGTCTCAACGTTGTTGATTTTTGGCGCGATGACAGGCGGATCCATGCTGGTTGCCCAGTATTGGGGTGCGGGCAATATGCAGGGCTTTCGCGAGAAAATTGCACTCACAGTGACCTTGACCAATGCCACTGCTGCACTCAGTGCACTCATTTTTTGGCTCTACGCAGATTCGATTATTAGTGTTGCCAGCGACAACCCTACTGTCATTGCGTTAGGAAAAGATTATCTGCAAATCGCGGGACTGTCGTTCTTTTGCCTAGCGAGTGTGTCAGGGTTAGCTGCTGGCTTGCGCGCCATGCACAAGCCTGGGATCAGCACGTTTTTCAGTGGCGTGGGGATTAGCGTTAACATCCTCTTGAACTGGGTGTTTATTTTTGGCCACTGGGGGGCGCCTCAGATGGGCTCCAAAGGTGCCGCAGTCGCGACCGCATTGAGTGGTATTGTAGAAATGCTGGCTTTATACCTGTACTTATACCAGCGCCAACATCTTGTTGCCTTTTCGCGCGCGGAATGGGTCTCGTCCCTCACACTGAAAGCCGTCAAGCGCTTCTTGGCATTGTCCTTGCCCACCGCCTTTAACTTTTTAATGTGGTCGTCCGGGTTGTTCGTTTATCACGCGATTATTGGACATGTGAATGAGGCCGGACTTGCCGCCATCGCGGTCATCACGCCGGTTGAATCCTTATCTTTGTCGTTTTTGATCGGCACGGCCAATGCCGCCGCCGTGTTGGTGGGGAATAATCTCGGCGCCAAGCAAACCGAGACTGCGTACCAACAAGCTTGGCAAGTGGGCGTGTTTAATTTTATTGCTGGCGTATTCATTGCGCTGGTGATGTTAGTTATTCAACCTTGGGTGCTAGGGTTTTTCCCTGCCTTGACCGGAGAAACGGCGCAAATTACCGCATACTTTTATTGGGCAATGTGCGCGCTTATCGTGGTAAAAACCATTCCGATGGCAATGATCGTCGGGGTGTTGCGTGCGGGTGGTGACGTGCGTTACTGCTTAGGGCAAGATTTTGTTGCCCAGTGGTTGATCGGTATTCCTGTGGTGCTGGCAGCCGCAGTCGTGTTTGAGTGGCCGGTCTATTGGGTTTACGCCTTATTGGCGACCGAAGAGGTGGTAAAGTGGGTCGGCTCGCTCATCCGTGTTAAATCCGGTGTGTGGCTGAACCATTTGGTTAGCGACAGCAATTGATTTTGTTATCAAATAATAATGGGAAGCTGCCCACAGTTTTTAGCCCTTTTCTCAGCGTGTTAATTGGGGTACATTGCGAATTCGTTCAGACAGTGTGACTTACTTCTCGTTTATCGCTGCTATTTAGACGTTAAAGGGTACGGATTGGCATGTTAGCAATTAAGGCGCTGTGTAAGGGCTATCAGGATGGAAGTGATTTTCATCCCGTGCTGCAAGGTGCCGCTTTGTCTATTTCTCCCACCCATCAATTGGCCTTGATGGGGGAAAGTGGGTCGGGCAAAAGCACGCTACTTAACCTGATTGCCGGCTTGGACAAAGCCGACAGTGGTGAAATCTGGTTTGATGATAAACCACTTCATAAAATGAATGAGCGCGCGCGTACCCAATTTCGCCGTCAGAATATCGGCCTTATTTTTCAGCAATTTAACCTACTTCCAACCCTGACCATTGCCGATAACATCCGTTTTTGCCGTCAACTTAAAGGCTTGAAAGACGATGCAGCGCTGTGGCGTCAGATTGTCTCCCAACTTGATTTGATGCCGTTGTTGAATCGTTACCCCGAAGAAGCCTCGGGGGGGCAACAACAGCGCACCGCGATTGCGCGCGCGCTATATATGGAACCCAAGCTGTTATTGGCTGATGAACCAACGGGAAGCCTCGATGAGCGTAATGCGGATGCCGTCATGCGGCTACTTACCACATTAACGCGCCAACAAGAAGCGGGCCTGTTGGTGGTTACGCACAGTGAAACTGTTGCCAATTACTTACAAGGTAGCGTCATGCTGCAAGGGGGCGTGCTCAGTGTTCGGGCCCGTCGCTAATGCGTTATGGGGGCATTATCGCCGCCATCCTTTTCAAATATTACTCGTTTGGCTGGGGCTTACCTTAGGTATCGCCTTGTTGGTGGGCGTATTATCGATCAACCAACACGCGCAAAAAAGCTACCGAGAAGGGGCCAAGCTATTTAGTAATCCCTATCCGTTTAGCATCCATCATACCCAACGCACGCAGCGCGTACCGCAAGCGTTTTATATCGATTTACGTCGGGCGGGATTTACCCAATGTGTGCCGATAGAGCGTTTACAAGTTGTGACGCCGTCACTTGATAATCTCAACCTGATGGGCGTCGATACGATCGCGATGTTACCCATGCTCAGCGAAGGTGATGGCGGTGAGGGCATTTCTCCCGTCGATGCGATGTCTCCACCTTATCCCGTTTACGTCGGGGAAGCGATGGCGTCGCACAAGGGGTGGCAATCGGGACAAATGATCCCCTTGCTAGATTATCCGGCGATTGGCCCGTTGCGTATTGTCGATAACGATGCGCTCAGTATGGGCACCTACTTAGTGGCGGATATGGCGCTATTGCGTGCCTTGTCTCCTCATGCCGGCATTAGTGAAGTCTTATGTGGCGCACTGAGTCAGGCCGAGCGCGAGCAGATCCGCCAATTATTACCCCCCGCTTTAACACTTGCGAAAACCCAAACCACCCAGTTAGGACCACTTACCAACGCATTTCACCTCAATTTATTGGCGATGGGATTGCTCGCGTTCGTGGTGGGGTTGTTTATTTTCTATCAAGCCATTTCTCTTTCAATGACGCAGCGTCAGCCACTGGTCGGCGGCTTACGGCAATTAGGCGTAGACGGTCGACAGTTGTCACTGGTGATGGCAATTGAGTTAGTCGGCTGGGTCATACTGGGTGTGGTCAGCGGGAATGTGCTCGGGTTATTGCTGGCTAAACAACTGCTTCCAGCGGTCGCCACGACATTGTCTGACCTATATGGTGCTGAAGTTGACTTGATCATGCACTGGCAATGGCAGTGGGGATTATACAGTGTACTGTTAGCCTTGCTAGGTGCTGCAATGGCGTCGGCTTGGCCACTCATCCGCTTAATAAAAACGCCTTCGGGTCGCTTATCGCAGCGGATGACCTTATTACGCGGAACACACCGTGAGTTTTCGGTACAAGCGGTATTGGCGTTGTTGCTTGCGGTAGCTGCGTGGGGCGCGTCGTATTGGCCTAGCAGCCAGTGGCAAGGCTTCACGTTAATTGCGCTAACGATGCTAAGTGCCGCGTTGGTCTTACCCTATTTGTGTGGCGGCTTATTTCATCTATTGGCGCAATGGCACCAAGGCGCACGTTGGCGTTGGTTTTTTACTGATGCGGCGGCCAGTTTAAGCTATCGCGGTGTGGCGGCAATGGCCTTTATGTTGGCGGTGTCGGCACATATTGGCATGGAAACCATGGTGGGCAGCTTTCGAGCCAGCACCGAAACATGGCTACAGCAGCGACTCGCGGCGGATGTGTATGTTCGTCCTAGTAATGAGCTATTGCCCCGCATGGAATCTTGGCTGGTTAAGCAAGACAATGTCTCTCAGTTTTGGACAACGTACCGTCGTGAGCTTGATGCGCCGCAAGGCCGACTAGAAGTCCTTTCGGTTGGAAATCGCCCTCTCGAGAAACAAGCATTGGCAATCAAGAACGCCCAACCGGATTACTGGTCGCAGCTCCATCAGCAACGAGCCGTATTACTCAGTGAGTCGCTGGCTGCAAAATTCGGTGTGGAAGCGGGTGAAATGGTGAACTTACCCGCCCCGATGGGAGAGCGATGGCAAGTTGCGGGTGTCTATTATGATTACGGGAACCCCTACGGTCAGTTAGTGGTTTCTGCGCGCGGTGACGTGGGAGGCTGGTTAACTGCTGGCAGGCCATCGATGGCGGTTGTCCTCGATCAAGGCGTTGAAAGCGACCTGTTTATTGCCCAGATTCGTCGGACATTCTCACTCAGTAACGGCCAAGTTCAAAACCAAGCCGATATCATGCAGTACGCGATGCGCATTTTCGACCGTACGTTTACGGTGACCGAAAGTCTGTGTGTATTGATGCTGATTGTTGCCATCAGTGGTCTGTTTTTCTCTACGTTGGCCACCGAATTGTCTCGCCAGCGTCAGTACAGTTTGTTGCGTTGTTTAGGTTTGTCGGGGCGCGAGTTGATTGCGCTCGGAGGCGGGCAGTTGGTGATCCTCGGGGTTGCCAGCGCTGTGATCGCAATTCCGTTAGGGCTACTGCTGGCGGGGATGCTAATCCATGTGGTGCTCAAAGCTTCCTTTGGTTGGACGATGACCATGAGCTTTTTCCCGTTCACCTATGCCACCACTATCGGGCTATCAATGCTTGCATTAATGGTGGCTGGTGCTTGGCCCGTCTATCGCATGATGAAGCGTACTGCGGCCGTCTCTTTGCGTGACGCGCAGTAGCGGCAGGAGTTAAGGAGTGAGTGAAATGAAACTAAGTCGCAAACTGTTTGGCTCCATGCTGGTGATGATTGTAGCCATCGCGTTGGGAAGTCTGATTTGGTGGGGACGCCAGCCTGCGCCCCAAAGCAGCGCATCGACAGGCTTTGATGTGTTTGCCCAGCAGTCTGGTTTTCAAGCCGTGACCCCCGACTATCATCCCGAATACCCGAAAGATATGGCTGCCCATCCGGGCTTTGCCACGGAGTGGTGGTATTTAACCGCCACACTGGAAGATAGCCAAGGCCAAACCTACGGCGTGCAATGGACTCTGTTTCGCCGCGCGATTCGAGCCGAGCAGGCGCTTGGCTGGTCAAGCCCACAACTCTATATGGCACATGTCGCGATAACACGCGCTGACCAGCAGTGGGAAGCGGAACGGTTTGCCCGCGGTGGCATTGGTCAAGCCGGCGTGACGTTGTCACCATTTCAGGCGTGGCTGGATGATTGGCAATGGCAAGGTCAGGCCGATCCTTTTCCGGCAACAGTTGAAGCACAATTTGAGGCACAGAATACCGAGGTGGGCTTTGCTCTGCAGGTTGAAGACAGTGGTCTGAGAGTGAAGCAGGGCGAGCAGGGGTATAGCATTCGTCATGAAAGTGCACCGTCGGCCTCTTATTATTTCTCGGTGCCCCAATTACGCATTACAGGCACCTTGACGCTCGACGGCAAGTCTTTTTCTGTGACAGGGAAAGGGTGGTTTGATAAAGAATGGTCGAGCGGTGCCATGGCCGACGACCAATCCGGATGGGATTGGTTTGGTTTGAATCTCGACGATGGGCGCGCGCTGATGGTGACTCAGATCCGCGGTCCAAAGCCCTTTGTATTCGGCTCTTTGACCTCGGCCGATGGCAAGGTGCGATCACTTGATAAACATGCAATACGCATGGTGCCGGTCAATCACGCCACACTTTCCGATAAACGAACACTGCCCGTCGGTTGGCAAATACGTATTCCCGATGAAGGGATCAACGTGACCACGCAGCCTCTAAACCCAGATAGTTGGATGGCGCTAAGCATCCCATACTGGGAAGGACCCGTACGTGTCGAAGGGAGCGTGAGCGGCCGTGGCTTTATGGAAGCCACGGGTTACTGAGCATGATTAGTTTAAACCGATCCAAGCTTGGGTTTGATGCGGGCGCCAAATCGGTTGACGATCGACGGTGATCACGCCGGGTTGGTTGTCGCCTTCAGCAGCTGAAATAGCGAGGTTTAACGCGGCATCGCTAATCGCATCAAACTGTTGTGGAAGCGACTGCACCCCAAAGGGTAAAAAGTCCAAGATGCGACTGTCCCCGAATGTGGCAAAGTATAAGGCGGTGGGCGCAATGCCTGTTTGCCGGATTGCATCCAATACACCCTCACATAGGGTAAATGAGGTAGTAAGCACGGCATCGGGTAAATCGCCAGCGTCTATCCATTCAGTCATTAACCGTTGACCTTCGCTGCGGCTAAAGGCGTTGCCATAGCGCACTTGTCCGTCCACATTGCCGACCTTCAATGCGTTACGAAAGCCTTTTTCACGCTCTTGCGAGATGGCTAAAGAGGGGACGGCACCAATCAATCCCGCCTGATACACATCGCTAGGCGCAATAAGTGTCTCGGTTAATTGATACGCACCTTTGGCATCATCACTCAGTACATTGGCGAACTGGGTCGCATCTAGTTGTCGGTCGATAGCCACCACAGGTGTGCCTTTTCGCTGCACATCAGGATAGAAAGCATTGTCCGCTGGCAAACACGAAGCGACGATCAACGCATCAATCTTTCGAGAAATCAATGTAGTGGCAACGGTTTGCTCGCGCTGAGGATCATCATCCGAGCCGGTGATAATCACTTGGTAGCCTTGGTCATGGGCTTTGCGCTCTAGCAATTTGGCCAAGAGGGCATAACTGCTGTTGGCAAGATCAGGAACCACCAATCCGAGGGTGCGTGTTGTTCCTGCTCGTAGGGCGGTTGCGGCACGGTTGGGTTGATAGTTATGTTGGTCAACAACCGCCATCACCCGTTCCCGGGTCTTAGCGCTGATCCGATAACGATCGGCTTTTCCGTTAATCACGTAGCTGGCCGTGGTGCGTGACACGCCGGCAAGGCGTGCTATCTCATCGAGCTTCATAGAAAGGATCCAGTATCAGGCCAATCGTTATTGATGGCTTTGTGAATGTGATCAAAGTTTGCACACATCCGATCGAGATTATGTTTGCATTATATGCTAAAACGATTCAGCCTTAAAGCTGAAAGGTTTCAGCTGTTCTGTATGACACTACTTTTATCACATATTTGCCAAACACAGGACGGCAAAGCGTTAGACCGGATTCAACGTTGCGATAAATAGACCCGAAGGCAACACGCTTGAGGTCTGACTGCAACCAAAAGCTGAAACGATTCAGCTTGGCGTGAGTTGAGTGATACGAACCATCTCGCGTCTTCAAGGATTGAACAGAATGTGGGTCGATGATGCAGGCATCCGTCTGGCTCACCTTCTACGATTTACCATGCAGTTGCTGCGATGCGGTGATTGTAATGAGCCCAATATATTGCGTGCGCAAGGCGCACAAACGAAGAGGATTAACCTCATGCTCGCACTAACAGCACAAGATATCTATTTACAGCAGTCTGCCGCCTCGAAAGAAGAGGCGATCAAAGCTATGGCCACGCGACTGATTGACAAAGGATTGGTCGCGCCCGGTTATCAAGCGGGTATGTTGGCGCGAGAAGCGCAAACGAGCACCTATTTAGGCAATGGTATTGCGATCCCGCATGGCACTACAGACACCCGTGATCAAGTGAAACAAACGGGCGTGCAAATGTGTCACTTCCCACAGGGCGTGGACTGGGGAGACGGTGAAACCGCTTATCTTGCCATCGGTATTGCGGCGAAGTCAGATGAGCACCTGACAATCCTACGCCAATTGACCCACGTGTTATCACAAGACGGTATTGAAGCGCAGTTGAAACGTATTGAGAGCGCAGACGCTATATTGGCACTCCTCAATGGTGGCACGAAGGACAATAATCAGGGTTTTACGTTTACCCCAGATATGATTTTAAGTGGTTTCCCAGCGCGAGATATCACCACACTGCAAGCAGCTGGCGCGGGACTTTTGAAAAATAGCGGATGCCTAGATACCTCAGGCGTTAGTCATCTGATTGCCGCAACGCCTGTTCATTTGGGCGAGGGGCATTGGGTGTTGGGCATTGCAAATGGCGTGTCTCACACTGGGGTGTCGTTAGTCATGCCTTCTGAGCCATTGAATATGGGTGAGCATGTCGCCCATGCTTTGTGGTGTTTTGCGGCGAAGAATGACGCGCATATGGCCCTGCTCGCCAAGCTGACCCAACTCAAAGCAGAGGGTAAATTGAACAGCCTTATCAACCAATCACCTGACGCGCTTGTGTCGGCGGTTATGCATCCGGATGCCGCTGACGTAGAGACTGTGCAGCCACCAGCACCCGCGGCGAAGATTGAGGGTGAATCTGGGCTATTTACCATTACCAATGCACATGGCCTACATGCGCGACCTGGTGCCATGTTGGTGAACACCGCTAAAAAATTCAGCGCGGATATTCAAGTGGCCAATGCGTCCACCCAATCGGCTGCCGTCAACGCGAAGAGCTTGATGAAAGTCATTGCCCTGGGAGTAAAGCATGGCCATCAGCTTCAGTTTACCGCCCAAGGGAGTGATGCGCAGGAGGCGATAGCCGCCTTGGGTGAAGCTATTCGTCAAGGCTTAGGAGAACACGCATGAGTACAATCTTAACCGTGACCTTTAATCCTGCTCTCGATATGACGGGAGCGCTTGGTATCTTGCAAGCTGGCGATGTCAACTTAGTGCAAAAGTACAACCTACATCCTGCAGGAAAAGGCGTGAATGTGGCGCGGGTGTTGGCTGATTTGGGCGCCCAAGTGACGGTATCTGGCTTTTTGGGTGAGGAAAATCAAGACCCCTTTGCGCACTTATTTGTTGAGCATGGCATTTGCGATCGCTTTTTACGCGTACCGGGCGTGAGTCGAACAAATGTCAAACTGGTAGAAAAAGACGGTCGTGTCACGGATCTCAACTTTCCGGGAATGGCAGTGGAAGGGCGCGATATTGAGGCGCTTACGCATACCTTATTGGAATTAGCTGATGGGCATGACTGGATTGTACTGGCCGGTAGCTTACCGCCAGGCGTCAATGCTGATCAGCTCAGTGACTGGGTTCAGGCTCTCACCGAGGCCGGTAAGCAGGTGGTTGTAGATACCAGCCAACATGCGCTGCGTGCTGCGGTGTCCGCCAAGCCTTGGCTTGTGAAACCCAATGAAGCTGAGCTTGCTCAGTGCTTGAACGCGCCAATCAGTAATGAACTCGATACCTTGTTAGCGCGTGGTGAACAACTATTCCAACAAGGGATTGCCAATGTGGTGATTTCTCGTGGCGTAGATGGTGTGCTGTGGCGCAACCATCAAGGTTGGCTGCAGGCCGTTGCACCTGCGCAAGAGGTCGTCAGTACCGTTGGCGCGGGAGATTCACTGGTTGCCGGTTTGGTATGGGGATGCCAAGCCGGTGAAGAAAAAGCGACGGTACTTCGTCGAGCGGTCGCGCTATCTGCGCTGGCGGTCACCCAAGTGGGTGTCGGTGTCTCTGATCTCGACCGTGTTTATCAAATGATAGAAAAAATTAGCGTGTCACCGGTCACTATGTCCGCACACGCCGAATAAACAATCCAAGAGTGGGGTAAAAGGTATGAAACTGGTCATTGTGACGGCGTGCCCAAGTGGCGTCGCTAACACAGTTATCGCAGCAGGATTGCTTGAAAAAGCAGTCGGTGAGCGAGGCTGGCAAGCAACCATCGAATGTCAATCGAGCATTAAGGCGCCAACACCGGTCTCGTCTGAAGCGATCGCTGACGCGGAGCGTATTTTGCTCGTCGGTTCACCGGCGCAGACGGCACGTTTTAACGGTAAGCCGGTTTATCAGGCATCATTAAGTGATGTGATGGACAATGCGCAAGCGGTTCTCGATGCGGTGTCATCTCACGCTGAGGTTTATCAAGCGTCAGAGGAGCCTGAGGCGAATCAATCCATGCGTATTGTCGGCATCACCGCATGTCCGACCGGGGTTGCCCATACATTTATGGCGGCAGAGGCGATTGAAGAGGCCGCCAAAGCAAAAGGCTACAGCGTTAAAATTGAAACACGGGGCTCGGTGGGGGCAAAAAATGCGCTGACTGACCAAGAAATCGCTGATGCGGATGTGGTGTTTATTGCCGCAGACATTGAGGTTGATTTAAGTCGCTTTGATGGGAAGCGATTATATCGAACCAGCACAGGCGTCGCGTTGAAAAAAGCCGCTCAAAGCCTTGATGATGCGGTCGCCAATGCTGAGGTCTACCACGCCGCTAAAAAGCACACCAACGGACAAGCGACTGCTAGCCAAGGTGAGCGGACGGGGGTGTATAAACACTTGATGACTGGGGTGTCGCACATGTTGCCACTCGTGGTCGCGGGCGGTTTGGCCATTGCACTGTCATTTGTGTTCGGCATTGAAGCATTTAAAGAAGAAGGCACATTGGCTGCCGCATTAATGCAAATTGGCGGTGGCAGTGCGTTTGCCCTGATGGTGCCTGTCCTCGCCGGTTTTATTGCTTTTTCTATCGCGGATCGTCCCGGTCTTGCTCCCGGCCTTATTGGCGGTATGCTCGCAGCCTCAACAGGCGCAGGGTTTCTTGGCGGGATTCTGGCGGGCTTTATCGCCGGTTACAGTGCCAAGTTTGTTGCTGATAAAGTGCAACTGCCTGCAACCATGGAAGCCCTCAAGCCCATTTTAGTGATCCCATTGGTGGCAAGCTTATTCACGGGCTTGGTCATGATCTATGTGGTGGGTGGCCCTATTTCGGTGGCGATGGATAGCTTAACCACCTTCTTGCAAGGAATGAACTCAACCAACGCAGTGATCTTGGGTGTATTGCTGGGTGCGATGATGTGCTTCGACTTGGGTGGTCCTGTGAACAAAGCCGCATACACCTTTGGTGTGGGTTTGATCGACAGTGGTACCTATATGCCAATGGCAGCGATCATGGCCGCAGGTATGGTGCCGGCGCTGGGTATGGGACTGGCAACATTTCTGGCGAAACGTAAGTTTAACGATGCTGAGCAAGAAGCGGGTAAAGCCTCGTTTGTGCTGGGGCTGTGCTTTATCTCTGAGGGGGCGATCCCTTTTGCGGCTAAAGACCCAATGCGAGTTATTCCGGCGTGTATTGCTGGGGGCGCGTTGACTGGTGCAATTTCGATGCTGATTGGCGCAAAATTAATGGCGCCTCATGGTGGATTATTTGTACTGCTTATTCCCAATGCAATCACCCCCGTGTTTATGTACTTGGCTGCCATCGCCGCGGGTACGTTAGTCACAGGGATTGTTTACGCGTTGATCAAACCTGTCAGTCAGCCATCGCCGCTGACGGCTGCAAAGCAGTCATAGTTTGCTCTCTGCTTAGCAAAAAAGGCCCATTCGGGCCTTTTTTTATGCTCTACACCTGATTACAGGCTTGCGGGTTCAGGGACCAATGGATAGCGAACGCCCATCATTTTCTCCATGCAATGAACCACTTGGCAGCTATAGCCAAATTCATTGTCGTACCAGATATACAGGACGCAACGGTTTCCATCCGCGATAGTTGCTTGGCTATCAACCACACCCGCAAAGCGAGAACCGATCAGATCGCTAGAAACCAGCTCAGTAGATTGGGTAAAGTCGATTTGGCCGGATAGCGGCGAATACAAGGCAACATCTTGAAGGTAAGCATTGATCTCATCTTTGCTTGTTGCGTTATCCAAATTCAAATTGGCAATTGCCATCGAAACGTTTGGAGTAGGAACGCGTACAGAATTCCCCGTGAGCTTACCTTTTAACGCAGGCAACGCTTTCGCGACCGCACTGGCGGCACCGGTCGAGGTGAGCACCATATTCAAGGATGCTGAGCGACCACGGCGATCCCCTTTGTGATAGTTATCAATCAGGTTTTGGTCGTTGGTGAATGAGTGCACCGTCTCGATATGGCCACCATCAATGCCAAATTTGTCGTGCATGGCTTTAAGCACTGGCGTGATCGCATTGGTAGTACAGCTGGCCGCTGAGATAATCTTATCATCGTCGTGGATAACGTTATCGTTGACGCCGAATACCACGTTTTTGATATCGCCTTTGCCCGGTGCGGTGAGCAAGACCTTTTGGGCGCCCTTGCTTTTCAGGTGTTGGCTCAACCCTTCTTCGTCGCGCCACATTCCCGTGTTGTCGACCACTAATGCATTATGAATGCCGTACTGGGTATAATCCACATCCGCTGGGCTGTTGGCGTAGATCACCTGAATAAAGTTGCCATTTGCGATTAACGCACTGCGGTCTTCGTCAACGGTGATACTGCCGTTGAATGGGCCATGAACCGAGTCACGACGTAATAAACTGGCACGTTTTTCTAGATCGCCTTCGCGTCCACCACGCACAACAATAGCGCGTAAACGTAATGGATAGCCGGGACCGCTTTTCTCCACTAACAGTCGTGCTAACAAACGCCCAATGCGGCCAAAGCCATATAAAACGACATCTTTAGGCTCAACACTGTTGCCCGTTCCCACTAAATGGCCTAATTGACTGTGCAGAAAATCAGCGATGCCGTCTTGGTTGTCATTAGATTGCCAGTACGTCCAAGCCAGTTGGCCGACATCGATTTTACTTGGCGCGAGATCCATTTCCGCCATCACTTCAATTAAAGGCAAGGTTTGACTGGGTGCTAAGGTGCCTCCGGTGTAACGGCGGGCGACTCGGTGCGCTTTGATAATATCAATGGTACTGGCGTTGATCAGTTGACGGCCAAACAGTTGGATTTCGACCCCTTTTTGGCGATAAAGCTGGCTGAGCAGCGGATACATGGTTTCAGAGTGGTTTTGGCTAGTTTGCCAATCGAGTAGGTAGTGTTCAGGACTCATGAATCGACCTTTTTTCACGAATGATAATGGAGTGGGCAGGGTGCCCAGTAGGGTTTTGACTGATCTTTTGCCAGCCTTATGATTTTGTGGCGCAGTCTATACGATGCAGAATTATTCACCTACTAAAAATAACTGACGTATTTAATGAGGTAAACGATTAAAAAATGGCGAGATTTTGATTGAGATTCATTCTTTCTGTGTGACGTTAATCAAACGAAGATTGCGATAGGATGCAAAAAGAAAGTTAATACATTGAGGTTGCGCAATAAGAGGCGCATTTATTTTATTAAGTAAAATTAGTTGCAGGCCTTACAAGGCGAGAGTGAGTCTTCCCAACCACTAACTATGGCGACGTTAATGGTTGGGGGGCCAAGGTTCAAAGGGGAGCGATTAGATCCCTAGTTCGTCGAGTAGGTCGTTATTACCGCCACCCGTCCCTTTTTTCTCGGTGGGTTTCTTCTCCAGCTGACGGACGGTTTCTTCTTCGAGAATCGCGTCTGGATTGACCTCTTCACCTTCTTCAAAGTCTTGTAACTGGATGAATTCAGTCCGCTCCATCGCCAGCTCTAGGTAGAAAATGTGGTTGTTTTCGGTGGTAAAGCTCACACGGCGCGCTTGTGGCTTATCAATGTTGCTATCCACGGATACCGTGAGGTTTTTGTTCACCGCCATCATCTTCGGCTGATTCTGAGTGATAGAGGTTTGAATCGAGCGTTTAATTTTCCCTGTGAAGTCACCAATGATTTGGTTCATCAACTCGCCAAGTACGTCACCGACTTCATCGGATGTGTGCAAACTTGCAAGCTCTTCGGCGGGGATCCCCATGTGCTGCATATAGTTGTTGTAGATCTCCATTGCCGCAGCAGAGGAGAAGTTGATGACGACAAGGCCAGAGAAGCCGCCATCAAATAAAACAAAGCAGCCTAAATCAGGCTTTAAACTGGTTTTGGCAATTTTTTGTACCATCGCGGCGTGATGAACCGGCGAATTGGTGGCCTTGGTCAACACAGCGGTGGCTGACTGACAAAGCTTAAGTAATATGTCCTCGGAGGTGACGACCTTGGTTTTTCTCATTATTCACTACCGTAGTTGTTTAACTGTCTCTTACTCAGTGTGGCACTGGATTGCGCAATTTGTACACCGCTTTTACCGATATCCGGATATGGGATCACGTTATCCCTCGTCATCCGCCGCTGATACCGCTATTTCGACCCGTCCAGAATTTGCGCAATGGCTGCCTCGAGGCGAGGTAGTGCTTGATTGAGTTGGCGAAGCGCTGTATCCAATCCAGCGCTATCGTGTGCGGCCGCCGCTTTTTCTGCCGCTATGCAATAGTGATACGTTTCTTGCGCCCCGATACTGCCTGCCGCGGATTTTTGTTTGTGCGCGGCGTCTTTTAATGCTGCCCAGTCGTGAAACGGTGGTGTGTGTTGTACAAGCTCATGTAGGCAGGGCAGGCTGCGTGTTTTAAAAACGGCGATGATGTCTTGGTAAGCATCCTGTTGCCCAGCATACAGTCGCGTGATCACGCTGGCGTCTAGGACGAGATGCTCGGCTGTTTGTTCTGCCTCGGGCATGGTGTGCATATCGTCTAAGACAGGGACGCCTGAGGTGAAAGCGGCAAGCGCATTGTCGTCGTTCAACCACTTTTGTAAGGTCTCGTTGAGCGCGTCGAGCTCAATGGGTTTGGTGATGTAATCGTCCATCCCTGCTTGAAAACAGCGGGTGTCTTCACCGCTTAGGGCGTTGGCGGTAATGGCTATGATTGGAATGCGTTGACCGCCTTGCTGTCGTTTTCTTAGTGCCGCGGTGAGATCGTAACCATCCATTTTGGGCATGTGGCAATCGGTGAGCACCAAATCCACCTCATGCTGTTGGTAAACACTCAGGGCATGTTCACCATCTTCTGCCATCAGTACATCGAATCCGAGATAACTAAGCTGCTGGATCAGCACTTGCTGGTTAGTGGGGTTATCTTCGACGACTAAAATTCGACCCCGTCCGGTTTTGAGTGGGGCTGACAGTGATAGTTCGTCACTATATTCACCGAGCATACTGACATCGGGGCTTTCTAGCCCTAAGCAGACACGAAGACCGTGCACCAGTCGACGATAGGTCAATGGTGAGGCGAACAGTTCCACTACACGCTTATCTTGGTGACGAGCCAAGGAGAGGGTATGTCGCAGTGCAATCACATGGGCGAAAGTATATTGGTGAAGTTGGCTATCATTTAATACCGTTTCTGGGTCTTGGGTGATGATAACGAAGTGGGTGTTATCCGTTTGAGTTGAGCTGGGATGCGCATCAAGCGGTGTGAGCGTTTTATTGTGTGTCACTCGGTGTTTGATATCTAAGTGTTTTAAATAAGCGGTAATGGCGGTGCGCAACGCTCCGGCGGGTAAATCAATAAAAACCCACAGTGGCGCGCTCGATTCTGTGGCAATGGCGGGTTTAGTTTTTTCTGACAGGGGATTGATCGTGTACTCCAGCTCGACACGAAACTGTGTGCCTTTCCCTTCCTCACTGTGCACGCGGATCACGCCGCCGAGCAGGTCAACAATATTCTTGCAAATCGCCAGTCCGAGACCGGAACCCCCGTACTCGCGGGTGGTGGATGATTCAGCCTGATTGAATGGCTGAAAAATGGTTTCGAGTTTCTCTTGGCTAATACCAATTCCATTGTCGGTGATTTCGATATCGAGCTTGGTTTTATCCGGTGAAGAGGCAGGCTGAGGCATGATCCAGACATCGACTTTCCCTGTCAGGGTCGACTTTCCGCCGGAAAACTTCACCGCATTACCAACCAAGTTATACAGAACTTGTTTAAGGCGGTTGGGGTCCCCAATCAGCTGATCAGGAAGGCGCGGATCGATAAATAGTGACAGCGTCACGTTTCGCTTGTTGGCATGGTGGCTCACCGTGTCCATGACTTGTTCGACCGTCTCCGAGAGCGAAAAGGTGACGCGCTCAAACTGGAGCTTGCCCGCCTCCGTGCGAGAAAAATCAAGAATATCGTTAATAATCGACAACAGCGATAATGCCGATTCTCGCACTGTTGCAATCAGACTGTGTTGCGACGGTGAGAGCGGTGAACGGCGTAACATATCAATCATACCGATGACGCCATTCATTGGCGTACGAATTTCATGGCTCATGGTGGCGAGAAATTGAGCCTTCGCGCGCGAGGCACTTTCTGCGCGCTCTTTTTCTCGCATCAGCTGTTCTCGTGCTTGGTTGCGAGAGATGATATGCGCACGGAATATCACTAAACCATGCGCGATTTTACCAACCTCATCGGTGCGTTCTTG
The DNA here is from genome assembly GCF_001722075.1 of Salinivibrio sp. SS2. NCBI lineage: Bacteria > Pseudomonadati > Pseudomonadota > Gammaproteobacteria > Vibrionales > Vibrionaceae > Salinivibrio > Salinivibrio sp. SS2. The sequence continues at coordinate 33,325 of NZ_MEBP01000078.1, forward strand.
GTAGTCACTGAGCGGGGGCGTCATATCGCCTTTCACCAAGCTTTGCATGGTATCGGCCAGGTTGACGATAGGTTGTGTGAATGTGCGGTAGATATACACATACATGGCACCGCTCACAAACAAAATAAATAGCAGCAAATAACCAAGATTAAGCTGATTGGAATGAAGAATATCTTGCAAATCAACCATTGAGCTGCTGACAACCATACCCGTTTCGCGTGCAAAGCCAGAAAGCGCATTTTCTAGCGCTTGATATTCCTGATCACTGAGCGTTCGCACCGCCTTCATAGCTTCTATTTTGGCGCGAGGTTGATAGTTATTGAAAATGGCAATGCCACTGCGCTTCAGGCTGGTAAAGTGCTGAGAAATTAATTCCAGTTTGTTCAGAGACAAGGGATCATTGAGCTCGAACTTCGCCAGTGATAGGTAGCGCTCGAATGTTGCCATGTCGTCAGTGAAGTCGCGACGACTGGTTTCTTGGCCATCGAGGTATTGGTTGAGCTCGGTGAGCATGTCGCCGTTTTCATCCACGAGCTCATCAAGGTATTGTAAAATCGCGACGTTGTCGGGTTGCGTCAGCTCTTGAGCGGCTTTTAATTCGGCGACGAGGCTATCGATCGGGCGGACCACATCAATCGATAAACGTAATACTTGCTTGCGAGCCCATTGCTCAGCAACGGGGTCAAACTCGGTTAGTACTTTCTGATGAGCTTTACGTTGAAATCTTTCATACAGATGACGAATTTCCGCAAGCCGCTGGTGGCCACTTGGTTTGATCCGTGCCAGCTTGTCTAGTTGGTTCTCGAATTCTTGTTGGTTTTCAAGAAACACGGCCAATGATTCATGACGCCCCATGACATATTTGAGCATGCTGGCATTCATTTCACCCGCCGCCCGCAGCAAGGTCATGGTAATAATGGCACTGGGGATTTCTTGGTTCGTGGCTTGCTCAACATCCCGATTAACGCGCTCTTGCATCACGTAACTGGATACAGAGAGGCCGAGCACCATCAGGGTGATAAAGGTCATGATCAGCCCGATTTTGCTGACAATACTTTTACTAAATGGGCGGGCACGGTTAGCTGTCATGCGTGTTTCCTACATCCTTGTGCGTGAATAGCGACGGGATCATCCCGGCTTGTTGCCATTGAGGCCTCTGCATCTTTGCCAACCCCCAGCTATACTGCTGATAGTTGCACTGGCGTTCAGTCCTTTGTATGAGCTTGTGCCTCAACACGGATTGTGGTTGTATGCTTGCCTAGCTCACGAATTTGACGACGTGTCGGTTCGACGTGGTCGCATGGCGTGCTATACACAATGCTATCTTATAGTATACATAGCGTTAAGCGGTGTACGAAGAAGCGTGACTAGCTTTCTAATTTCGTGCGCAAAAGGCGCATACACTTGACGATCGCGATACAATAGCGACATTAGAACAGTCTAAGGACAAGTAATCATGGTAGTAGACTCAGACGGGTATCAAGCACTGATCGAGCATTTTGCGTTTAATCTCTCTGTGTTTGAGCAACCGGGCGAAGCCATTGGCGATGATACGATTGCCGATATCGTCCATGATTTGGTCGCATCCAATATTATGACTATATGCGAGCAGAATCCTGGCCTTTCGTCAGCGTTGCGCTTTACCATCCTGAAAGAAGCTGACCGTGTGGTAGAAGACATGGAAGAAGTACTCGCGGGACGCTGGGAGCAACCTGTTACGGCAGAACAAGTGGGCTTTTTGGAAGAGTACATTGCACTCGTCAAAAATTTGTTTGATGGCGCTATGGTTGAACTGCGCTAAAAAAAAGATCACTACATGCCACAGAGCTCAGTGTTGACTGGGCTCTTTTCCTGTCAGCACAACCTCTTTCCGCACTGCATCTCATTTTACTTTGCGTATAATAGGTGCCTTTACCGTTATTGCCTGCTTGCCTTATGTCTGACGCAACCCCTTCCCATGCCATTCACCGCTTATACGAGAGGCGTCTTGCTCGCGCCACACGACCTTATCTTGCCCGAGGTGCAGGTGTTCAACGTTGTACCCAATGCATGCTAGTTCGCCACTATTGTGTGTGTGAATACCGTCGCCAGTGTGAGACTAACGCCGCGTTTATGTTGATCATGTATGATGATGAAGTTCTCAAGCCGAGTAACACGGGGCGACTCATTGCTGACTGTATCCCTGATACCTCGGCGTATATTTGGTCGCGTACTGAGCCAGATCCTGAGATGCTGACGCGATTAGCCAATCCCGCTTACCAGCCTTATATTGTGTTTCCTGCCCAATATGCTGAGCCGTCTCGCGTTGTTTCTTCCCCAAAGCCTCATCCTAGCGGTAAACGTCCGTTATTTGTGATCATTGATGGCACATGGCGAGAAGCGAAGAAAATCTTTAGAAAAAGCCCTTGGCTTGATCGTTTTCCGGTTTTGAGTATTCAACCTGAGGCATTATCACGCTATCAAGTCCGTGACGCACACGGAGAGAACCAATTAGCGACCGCAGAAGTGGCAGTGCACGTGCTCGAAAACGCGGGTGACCACCGAGCCGCGGTGCATTTAAGCCAGTGGTTTGATGTCTTTCGCGAACGTTATATTGCTGGGAAGCGACAAAAAACCTTACCTGAGGGAGATGCGTTAACCCAGTTTATGACGATGCGTGACCAAACATCTTACGCGGGATAAAATATCTTGTTCTAAAGTAACGAAATATGTTGCGGCTCACGGACATTTATGACCGTTTGCTGAATAATAATTTGTATAAATAACGACACACAAAGGTGGCTGGGCCATGTATTACGGCTTTGATGTGGGCGGAACCAAAATTGAATTTGGCGCCTTCGATAAACAACTCAATCGTGTAGCAACTGAGCGCTATGCGACACCGACTAAGGATTACGCAGCCCTGATTGATACCCTTGCCATGCTGGTCGAAAAGTACGACGCGACGTTCGGCGAAAAGGGGACAGTGGGTATTGGCATTCCCGGATCAGAAGCGGCAGACGGCACGGTGTTAACCGTGAATGTGCCAGCAGCAAACGGTATGTACTTGCGAGCGGATTTAGAAGCGCGCGTCGGTCGCGAGGTGCGGGTGAGTAATGACGCCAATTGCTTCGCGCTATCGGAAGCGTGGGATGAGCAAGCCAAAGAAGCGAAAACCGTGCTTGGTTTGATTCTGGGTACCGGGTTTGGTGGTGGCTTGGTGATTAACGGTAAGGTGGTCAACGGTAAAAACCAAATGGCCGGTGAAGTGGGTCATATGCGCATGCCTATTGATGCCTGGCTACGCTTGGGAGATAAACCACCCATGTTCGCCTGTGGGTGTGGTAATCAAGGTTGTCTCGATAACTACTTGTCAGGACGCGGGTTTGAACAACTTTATGCTCATTATTACGCGCCGCTATCTGCAGTGGAGATTATCGAGCAATACCGGTTAGGCGAAACGAATGCCGTTGCGTTTGTTGACCGCTTTTTTGATGTGTTGGCGATGTGCTTTGGTGGGCTGTTAACCGCGTTTGATCCCGATATGGTGGTACTAGGCGGTGGTTTGTCTAACTTTGATGAAATTTATCACGAATTGCCCAAGCGTCTTCCTCATCACCTTTTGTCCGCGGCAAAACCACCGATGCTGATGAAAGCACAGCACGGTGATTCTGGTGGCGTACGCGGTGCGGCGTTTTTGCATCTCGCTCACTAAGCAACGCCTGATAAAATACGCAGCAAAAAGCCGACTTGATTGTCGGCTTTTTTTAGCGAGTGCGGATGCACCAAGCGTTGGGGCTAGGCTTGGCGGTTCTGACATTGATCAACCGCGTAGGCAAGTAGCTCGAGCGCGGTTTTATCTGTGGCGGGTAATTCCGCATCCGATTGTTGCAGTGGCGTGGTGCGTTCACCCCAACGAATCAATCCCGCTCCCCAAGTTAAACCAGCACCAAACGCGGCGGTCAGTAATTGGCTATGGGGTTTCACTACACCTTGTTCCACCGCTTCGCAGAGTGCGATAGGAATGGTTGCTGCCGAGGTGTTGCCATAGTGCTGAATATTCACAAATGCTTTATCTAGGCCAATGCCTGCGTGGTCACAAAGTGCTTCAATAATGCGTTTATTGGCTTGGTGAGGAACCACCACGTCAATTTGTTCAGCGCTGAGCTGATTACGCGATAACACTTGGTTCGCGGCAGCCCCCATTCCTTTTACAGCCCGTTTAAAAATGTCGCGGCCGATAAAGTCAAACGCGAAGTGACCATTTTGCGGATCAAATCTGTCCATCGCGGTGCCAAAAGCAGGAATTGCCAACACATCGCGTCCTGCTGAGTCGCATCCGAGCTGGGCGTCGAGAAGGCCTACTTCTTGATCGGTTTGACTAATAACCACCGCGCCAGCGCCATCACCGAACAACACCGCAGTATCACGTTTGCTCCAGTCGAGGTACCACGTTAAGTGTTCAGCCCCGATGATCAGCGCATGCTGATAATGGCCGGCTTGAAGCATCTTGGTTGCGGTTTCTAGGCCATAGAGAAAGCCGGTGCAGGCCGCATTCATATCAAATGCCGCCGCCCGCACTGCACCAAGATTACCTTGGACTTTGGAGGCAATGTTAGGAATTAAGGTATCCGGTGAGCAGGTTGCAACAATCAGTAGATCAAGCTGCGCTGCCTCAATCCCGGCAGCGGCCAGCGCACGTTGAGCGGCCACGGTGGCAAGATCTGAAGTTTCAACATGACTGACTCGGCGTGACTCAATACCGGTGCGGGAGCGGATCCACTCATCGTTTGTTTCAATAATTGTGCTGAGGTCATCATTGGTCAGCACGGCCGGAGGAAGACACTTTCCCCAGCCTGTAATTTCTGCAAATGCCATAGTTAGTTACGGTTAATGAAGCGTCGCAATAGTGTAAACCTGAAACTCTATTGAAACAATTTCGGGGTGAGAGTAGAGGAGAAAAACACTACCTAGCGCATATGCTAGGTAGTGTGATTGAACAGGGTTACCAGAATAACCAAGTAAAGACGGCTAAAACCATGATACAAATAATGTTTAGGTACAAACCAATACGCATCATGTCACGCTGTTCGATATGACCGGAACCAAAAACAATGGCGTTTGGCGGTGTCGCGACCGGCAGCATAAAGGCACAGGATGCCGCAATCGCAATCAGTGCAGATAGCGCCACAGGGGAAACACCTAACGCTTCTGCAATAGTGGCAAACACAGGGACGAGTAAGGCAGCACTGGCGGTATTGCTGGCAAATTCCGTCAGGAAAATCACAAAGGCGACGACACCTAACATGGTGAAGAAGATGCCAGAGCCGGTAAGGGCGCTGCTTAGGTGGTTAGCCAAAAATAGGCTTGTCCCTGTGGCTTTGAGTACGTTGCTTAGACAAATCCCGCCGCCGAAAAGGAGCAAAACGCCCCAATCAGCAGTCTTTTCGATCTCTTTCCATTTCACGACACGGGTAGCACCCAGCAGCACAATGGCAGACAACGCGACGATGGAGTCAAACTTACTGAGGCCGCCTAGTAGGCTGTTCAGTGGTTTGCTAAAGATCCATGCCGCGACGGTGAGTGCAAAAATCCCCATGGTGACTAAGCGAGGCAGCGTCCATTCGAAGTGACGCTTCTCTGTCTCAAATGCATGGCTTAAATTAGGCTTGGTCAACACATAGAGCACCAAGACGGCGATCGGCAGCAATACCAAGGTGATAGGCAATCCGATTTTCATCCAACCAACAAAATTCAGTCCCGCTTCTGCTGCGGCAATCGCATTGGGTGGGCTGCCGACGATGGTCGCAATCCCGCCGATACTCGCGCAATAAGCAATCCCCAGTAACACAAACACGTAGGTTCCATGATCTTTTTGGTTACTGACTTTACGTAAAATGCCGAGTACAAGCGGCAGCATCATCGCCGTGGTAGCGGTGTTGCTTATCCACATTGACAAGGCCGCGGTGACCCCAAACAGCATCATCACGGCAACGGACATTTTTCCTTTCGCGACCGTCAGTACCTTATTGGCGATGGCTTGATCCAGCCCTTGTGATTGCAATGCCGCGGCAAGGGCAAAGCCACCCAAGAATAGGAAAATGATAGGGTTAGCAAAATTCGCCATCGCTGCTGGGGTTTCAAATACCCCTAAGACGACCGCCAGAATGGGAACGAGAATGGCAGTGATGCTGACATGGATAGCTTCAGTTAGCCAGAGCACCGCGATAAAGACGAGAAGGCTAAGACCTGTGGTCACTTGAGGGTCAAAGGGTAGGCTGTAGTACAGCGCGAAAAAGAGTGCGATATCGGCAAATAGGATCCACGCTTTTCTATCCAACCCGGAGGATTGGGAGGTCAAAGATTGCACATCCATAGGGCTTCCTTTTTGTTATAACGTCATCGTGCAATGCGGCACGTATTATTATGTTTTAAACACTGCACAGAACCTGCTGTGTCAGACGGCGCTAATATACGCCTTATTGAAGAGGGTGTTAATCGATTGCACGCTACTTTTTGAACGCTTGATTAAAAAGATGTGAAATTTGTGAGAGGAAAGAGAAAGAAAGGGTGGATTTGTACCCATTTACGATTCGGTAGCGGTGACACCATCAATTGGCTCTTTCGGACCGGTAAACTTGGGTTTCACATTAAGGATAAAGCTATCTAACACGGCTTTAGTGCGTGCGAGCACTTCACGCAAACGGATCTTTATGCCAGCCCAGCCTTGTGGGCTTGCTACGGCATAGCAAATCGCATCAATATTGTTCACGTCAGCAAGAAATAAGGCTCGCTCACAGTGAAACTGCTGGCTGACGACGGTAAAGCGGGCCAAGCTAAACACCGTTTTGGCTCGAACCACGGAGTCGAGTGTACGAAAACCAGCATAATCGAGGTGAATGGCGTTGTCTGCGATCCCGGCTTTCAGTAGGTCGCGCTTCATGGTCCAAGGTTCATTATAGGAGCGGTGCGCATTATCGCCGCTTAAGAGTAAATGACTCACCTTGTTCGCTTTATACAGTGCCTCTGCGGCCTCGATGCGGTGGGTATAGTAAGGATTCGGGGTTTTACCAATATACTTGCTGGTACCAAGCACTAATGCCACTTGACGTTTGGGCAGGTCGTCAACGTCGGTGTAAACGCGGTCACGCGCATTGAGTGTGATCGCTAAGTCACTAGCTACCATAGTAACCAGTGCGAAAATCACTGCGATAAACACCAATCGTGCGAGGCGCCGGATCGCCATACTACTTACTGTCCCTTTCAGAAATGCCATGCGGATAAGGCGTCAAGGTTGGCGCCTCAAGTGAATGGAATCCTAGCAAAAAAAGCTCCTCGAAAGGAGCTTTTTGTGTCAACCGCTGGTTAAAACGACGTGCGTTTATACTCACGGTATCTGGGTTCCCAGAAGCTATCATCAATGCGTTTTTTCAATGCCTCATCAGACAGCTCGGCGGCAACGCCTTCTTCAATGGCCTGTTTCGCAACCGCAAAAGCAATTTGCTTTGACACATAAGTGATATCTTCCAGTGAAGGAAGTAAGGCTCCGGTGCCGCGCTTCGCTAATGGCGAACATTCAGCAAGTGCACGTGAAGAAGCCATTAACATGCCATCGGTCACGCGAGTGGCGTCCACTGCAAGGACACCAAGGCCGATACCCGGGAAGATATAGCTGTTGTTACATTGCGCGATTGGGAAGGTTTTACCATTGTCTAGGCGCACGGGTTCAAACGGACTACCTGTCGCAACCAGTGCTTGCCCGTCTGTCCAGCGAAGAATGTCAAAGGGAGTGGCTTCAACCCGGCTGGTTGGGTTTGATAGGGGGAAGATAATCGGCCGTTTACAATTATCATGCATGGCCTTAATAACCTCTTCGGTAAAGAGGCCCGGCGCCCCAGAGACACCAATGAGCACGGTTGGCTGGGCATTACGTACCACATCCAATAGTGAGATATTATTGTCTTCTAATTGCCAATCTTTTAATGCGCTGCTCTTTTGAACCAGTTTTTGCTGGAAGTCGAGTAGGTTTGGCATGGCATCAATGAGTAAGCCCCAGCGATCAACCATAAAGACACGCGCACGCGCTTCTTGATCGGAAATCCCTTCCGACACCATTTGGGCAATGATGGCTTCAGCAATGCCACAGCCGGCAGAACCTGCTCCAAGGAAGGTGATACGCTGCTCGGAGAGCTTAGTGCCAGCGGCTTTACAGGCAGCAATTAACGAACCCACGGTGACGGCGGCCGTCCCTTGGATATCGTCGTTAAAACAGCACACTTTGTCTTTGTATCGCTCAAGAATAGGCATCGCATTTTTCTGTGCGAAGTCTTCAAACTGAATGAGTGCATCCGGCCAGCGACGCTGCACCGCTTGGATGAATTCTTCAATAAAGTCGTCGTAATCTTGACCGCTGATCCGAGTATGGCGCCACCCCATGTACATAGGATCTGACAGACGTTGTGGATTGTTGGTGCCTACATCGAGCACGATTGGAAGCGTATACGCTGGGCTAATGCCCCCACACGCGGTGTACAAAGACAGCTTTCCGATTGGAATGCCCATGCCGCCGATGCCTTGGTCGCCAAGACCAAGAATTCGCTCACCGTCGGTAACGACAATCACTTTCACGTTGTGGCGTGATGCGTTGTTTAAAACATCATCAATCCGATCGCGGTTTGGATAAGAGATAAAAAGCCCACGGCCTCGACGATAAATATTAGAGAAGTTCTCACAGGCAGCACCGACCGTTGGCGTATAAATGATTGGCATCATTTCGGTGATGTGGTTCGACACTAAGCGATAAAATAATGTCTCGTTGGTATCTTGAATATTGCGCAAGTAAATGTGCTTATCGATATCGTTTTCAAAGCGTTGGTACTGCTGGTAGGCGCGCTCGGTCTGCTCTTCAATGGTTTCAATGGCATCGGGTAGCAAGCCCTCGAGGTTAAAAAACTTACGTTCTTCGACGCTAAACGCACTGCCTTTGTTGAGAAGCGGAGTTTCGAGTAACGCAGGCCCCGCATAGGGAATGTAAAGAGGTCGCTTTTGATTATTCATGGATTATCAGACTCGGCATTGTCCAGGCTGGAATATGACTGACTTTATTGCTCACTCGATAACCTTAATCGTTAAAGTACGCATTATTAATGCGGCCTAATTGAGCAATTATATGAAACAAGGGGTAAAGTTTAGTCATTAATGGTGACCCAATTCAACTTTTTTGCGTAGATGTGGGCGTCAACCATCATGTTTTTGCGTGTGCTGAGTGTAAACATTCGTACTAACGCGCAAGCATGAGATATCGCTATATGCATCAAGGTGTTGAATTGTCAGAAAACAAACTTGGGGAATAGCTCACAGCCGTGTTTAAAATTACGCAGGGTGATTTTTCGCTGACTATACTCACCAGTGATAACGGTTAGCACGGTGCTTGTATGTGGTTAAACCACAACCGCATGAACACCATGTTGTGGCAACCAAGAAATGGCGTCACATATAAGTACGGGTTACCCGAATAATAATATTGGCTGGGCGTCTGTTTTTATGGAATGAACAACAAAGAGGTAGTCCAATGAAGTCACTCATCGCCGCCAGTTTACTGGTGTTTTCAACTACGACAGTTGCTGCCAACCTAAGCGACTTAAATTATATCACAGAGGTTTACCCCCCTTTTAACTATGAAGAGAACGGGCAGTTGAAAGGGATTGCCGTGGATTTCCTCGAAGCGGCTACCGAAGCAGCGGGTGAGCCGATTACTCGTGATCAAGTTAAGATCCAACCTTGGGCGCGCGGCTATGCTACCGCATTGTCTGAGCCAAACACGGTACTGTTTTCAACCACCCGAACGGAAGAGCGCGAAGATAAGTTTAAGTGGGTAGGTCCCATCACAGATACCAAAATTGTCGTGTGGGCACCGAAAAGTAAAGGGATCACCATTAACAGCGGCAGCGACTTTGCCAACTACAAAGTTGGGGTGGTACGTGACGATGTCGGTGAGCATTTGTTGCGCAGCCTAGGCGTTAGCGATAACGCATTGCGTCTCTCACCTAAAGCAGACTTGCTGGCTAAACAGCTCGCAGCGGGCCGCGTAGATATGTGGGCGTATGAAGAAAACGTCAGCTCCTTCATCATGAGTCAAAACAATGTGGACACAAGTCAGTTTGAAGTGGTGTATGTGCTGAGTGAAGCGCAATTGTATTATAGCCTGAGCAAAAGCACCCCTGATAGCTATGTAGAGAAATTGCAAGCTGGGGTAGATAAAGCGATTGCAAGCGGGGCGCTCGATGAAATCAAAAGCCAGTATAAGTAGTGTTAGCTGATAACGACACTGTCCTTACAAGCAAAACGGGCCAAATGGCCCGTTTTTTGTTTGCCCAGCGAAGCTGGCAAACCCGTCAGGTTGAAAGAAACCTGAATCGCCCCGACTGAGGGGAAGATAATCCGACTCGCAAGGGCGTTGCTGGCCAACGGCAGGGTCTGAAGGAAGCGAGAAGATAAG
>NZ_MEBP01000079.1:0-62806 GCF_001722075.1 Salinivibrio sp. SS2
ACTGATCGGCATTAAGCATTGAATGCTCGCTTTTCCTTTGAGCGTGATTGATTACTCAATCAAGCCAGCTTCACGATAGTAGCGTGCTGCGCCGGGATGAAGCGGTGCAGACAAGCCATCTTTTACCATTTCTTCTTTCTTCAGATTCGCAAAGGCAGGGTGCAAACGGCGGAAATCATCGAAGTTCTCAAACACCGCTTTCACGACGTTGTAAATCACGTCGTCTGGTACTTGAGTCGATGATACAAAGGTCGCACCGACACCGAACGTAGTGACATCGCCATCGTTACCACGGTACATGCCACCTGGGATCACGGCTTTACGGTAGTAATCACGGTCAGCAATCAGCTGTTTAGCAGCATCGTTCGCCACTTCCACTAGCACGCTATCACAGGCGGTAGTCGCTTCTTGGATTGCGCCACTTGGGTGGCCGACTGTGTAGACCATGGCATCAATTTTATTGTCACACAATGCCTTGGATTGTTCCGCCGCCTTTAGCTCAGAGATTTGGCCGAACTTGTCCATATCCCAACCCATTTGGTCCATCAATACTTCGATGGTACCGCGTTGACCTGAGCCTGGATTACCAATGTTGACGCGTTTGCCAGCCAGATCATCAAAGGTTTTAATCCCTGCGTCCGCACGTGCGACCACAGTAAAGGGTTCAGGGTGGATCGAGAAGACCGCGCGCAGATCTTTGAACTCGCCTTGGTCTTTAAACTTGCTGGTGCCTTTGTAAGCGTGATATTGCCAGTCAGACTGGGCGATACCCATATCTAGCTCGCCAGCACGGATAGTATTGATGTTGTAAATAGAACCGCCCGTACTCTCTACTGAGCAGCGAATACCATGGTCATCTTTGCTTTTATTGACCAGACGGCAGATTGCACCACCCGTAGGGTAATAAACACCAGTAACACCACCGGTACCAATGGTCACAAACTGATTTGCTTGAGCGGTTGCTGCGGTTCCTAGTGCAGCGGAAAAGCTGAGCGCAATCAGAGTTGGTTTCATCGCTTTCATGCTTAAGATTCCTTTTTAGTTAGAGGTTGCTATCCGGGCGCACCCTCGAAGATGGTATGACACTCGATGCAAATATGACAAAAAAGTGTCACCGCGCTATTTTTTCAATCTTTTAACAATATTTGCAAGCAATAGTATTGGGTTAAAACGACTGGGTCATGGTTTGCCTCAATGCTTGTACAGGTTTAGTACAATATCCCAGCTTTTCCAGCGTGTTGCGCAGTTGTGTGATCTGGTATGCGTTATTGGGGGCTGCGCGACCATGGACATCGAAGGTGTTGTTTTCAAAACCAATCCGCATATCTCCTCCTAGCAAGGCAGCCGTGGTTAAACAGGAAAGCTCACGCTGGCCAAATGCACAGACAGACCACGGAACAGTGTCATCTAAGTGACGAGCTTGATACATGGCGACGATATCTTCCGGTGTGCCTCTGGGAGGCGTTCGGTCGCGGCCCGCAACAAAAAGCAGGTGATGACCTTGCGAGGGAAGAATGTCTTGTTCTCGCAACGCGTAATAGCGTGCCAATTCTTGAGGGTGATAGAGAATAAACTGACTGTAGATGCGCGCCTCCACTGTCCAAGCAAAAAAATCTTTCACGGCTTGGTGAGCCGGTTGATGATCAGGAACAAGCTCTCTGAGCGCAAAGGAAGCGGCCTCCGGTTTGACGGCTCGGATCAGAGCCATTTGTTGCTGGGGAGAATAGCGGCCCACGGCTTCGGTGGTGAGTTGAATCACCATGCGATCGCCGACGGCATCCATCACTTGCTGATATAGCGTTTGGTTTAGCGCGGGATCAAGGCTATGAGCCCCCTGTGTATCTCGGGCGTGGATATGTGCCATGGTTGCGCCTGCCTCTGCACATTCGTGCAGGCAGTGAATAAGCTGTTCGCTGGTGACAGGCACACTCGGATGGTGTGAGGGCTGTAAGCGTGCACCATTGGGGGCAACCATGATCGTCCTTGCGTCTTGCATTCTTTTCCCCTCGTCTATCAATGTATCGTTATTGAGAAGGCAAGCACATCTCTAATGTTAGTGCTAACTTGTCGGTGATGGCCGCGATATGAGTTGATTCAATGATATAGGGCGGTGCGAGTAAGATGTGATGCCCCTGCTTACCATCAATGGTACCGCCCATGGGATAACACATCAGCCCGTTATGCATGGCGGTGTGTTTTATCGTTTGATGGAGCGCGAGATCAGATGAAAAGGGACGTTTACTGGTTTTGTCTGCTACGAGCTCCAACGCGACAAACAGTCCACGTCCGCGAATGTCGCCGACAAAAGGGTGTGAATCAAACTGATGATGTAGCGCCGTTTTAAGCGCCTCACCTTGTTTTTCCGCCGCGTCAACTAATCCTTCTTGCTCAAGTGTGGTGAGTGTTGCTAAGGCAGCGGCACATGCCGTTGGATGAGCCATAAAAGTATGGCCGTGTTGAAAAAAGCCTGACCCAGATGCAATCGCTTCATAGACTCTATCCGTGACTAAGGTCGCGCCAATGGGTTGATAACCGGCAGCCAGCCCTTTAGCGATGGCAACAATATCTGGAACGATGCCTTCATGCTCAAAGGCGAAAAAACGCCCAGTGCGTCCCGTACCGCACATGACTTCATCGAGGATCAGCAAAATATTGTACTGGTCGCAGATCGCGCGGATACGAGAAAAATAGCCAGCTTCTGCGGTCAATGCACCGGCTGTCGCGCCCACCACAGGTTCTGCGACAAACCCAATGACGGTATCTGGGCCTTTTTCTAACAGCATGGCTTCAAGCTCATTGGCCACCCGTTGACCATACTCGTAAGCGGTCTCATCGGGACCTTGATCGCGATAGGCGTAACAGGGGGCAATCAGACTGGTATCCATCAATAAAGGCGCAAATGGAGCACGTCGCCACGCATTCCCTCCCACAGACAAGGCGCCCAAGGTGTTGCCATGATAACTCTGTCGCCGAGCAATAAAATGTTGGCGCTGGGGCTCGCCGACTTCCACCCAGTACTGGCGAGCGAGCTTGAGGGCGGTTTCCATTGCCTCAGATCCACCACTGACCAAGTAAGCATGGTTGATGGAAGAAGGGGCAAGATCAGCCAGCTTTTCGGCAAGTGCTTCACTCGGTGCGGAGGTAAAAAAGCCGGTATGCGCATAAGGAATAGCATCCAGTTGACGGTGGATAGCCTCTAACACGGTAGGGTGGTTGTGCCCAAGGCAAGAGACGGCTGCGCCTCCGCATGCATCGAGATACTCGTTACCTTGAGTGTCGATTAAGTACATCCCATTACCACTGGCAATGGTAGGGGGAAGATGATGACAGTGACGGTGAAAGACATGACTCATACGAGGGCCTCAATGCAAGCGTGATAACTCAGTATGGTGAACTTGTGTTTTAAACCGCAAAGGATATATTTTCACCAGGCATGCAAAAAAGGAATGGAATGATGAATGTGCGTTTGCCGTCGATGCGCTCTCTTCAAACACTGATTGCGGTGGCTCAAACAGGAAGTTTTTCAGAAGCCGCGAAGGTATTGCATGTCAGCCAAAGTACGGTGAGCAAGCAAATACAGCAGCTCGAAGAAGGAATTGGTCAACCACTTTTTGAGCGACATGCTGGGGGAGTAAGACTCAACCGAGTCGGAGAGCCTTATTTAACTATGATATCGGCCAGCGTCAATGATATCGCCAATGCCACGGCGCAAGCGCGTCAGCAAAGTGCAAGGCATGAGTCCGTCAGCTTATTGGTGCCGCCCTCGTTTGCTAGCCTTTGGTTGATCCCTCAGTTGCCAGCGTTTAAATCGCAGCATCCTGATATTTCTGTGGTGGTCAGTGCCAGTGACTATGTGCCCCAAGGGAAAGAGAGTGAACTGGATATTTTAATCCGCTGTCAGCCTCATCAGCAGGCAGGCGCGCAAGGAGTCTGTTTGATTCACGAACACTTATCGCTTGTTGCATCAGTGACCTTGCTACCAGAGCCTTTGGATCGGACCGCGTTGTTATCGGAGGTGCCGGTTTTATCTCATTTGACGCGCCCTTCACTGTGGGAGCAATTTTGGCAACAATTTGGGCTGGCTGACAGCAATCCGCAATACGGAGCGGGGTTTGAGCACTTTTTTATGGCGCTTGAAGGCGTAAAACAACAGATGGGGATGGCGTTAATCCCTACCTTTATGGCCTCAGCCGCCCTGTCAAACGATCAGATTGTGAATCCGTTGGGGTTAAGTATCGATAGCGGCTATGGCTATTATCTTTACAGCGCGCGATATAAGCAGCGCTCACCAGCGGTTATGCACGTGATCAATTGGTTGTATGATGCCCTCAAAGGGGATCCGGCTAGACATCCCATTAGCAAGTCGGTATAACGCCTGTCTGCGCGATCAATGAAGACTATGGTTATGACACAATCCCTATCAGAATCTTATCTGCAACGTTTTGGCGGTACGGCTCGTTTATATGGACGCCGTGCGCTTGAGGTGTTTCACCAGAGCCATATTTGTGTCATTGGTATTGGTGGCGTGGGGTCGTGGGCAGTGGAATCGCTGGCACGGACAGGGATTGGGGCCATCACACTGATTGATATGGATGATGTGTGTGTCACTAACACCAATCGACAAATTCATGCTTTGAAAGCGACCATTGGGCAAAGCAAAAGCGAGGTGATGGCCGAGCGTGTGGCGGCGATCAATCCAGAATGCCAAGTGACTGTGATTGATGATTTTATCTCGCCGGATAATATTGCCGAGTATATCGACAAGCGCTTTGATTATGTGCTTGATGCTATCGATAGCATCAAGCCCAAAACAGCCTTGTTGGCTCACTGCAAGCGGCACAAAATCAAAGTCATTACTGTAGGTGGCGCGGGGGGACAGATCGATCCCACCCAGATCCAAGTGGCGGATTTGACTAAAACGATTCAAGACCCACTCGCGGCGAAGCTGCGTAACAATTTGCGTCGCTTTTACGGCTTTACTAAGACTCAAGGTCGAAAATTTGGGATTGACTGTGTCTTTTCAAGCGAGCAACTCAAATACCCACAACCTGATGGCAGTGTCTGTGAAAGCAAGACATCTGCACAAGGACCGAAGCGAATGGATTGTGCCAGTGGTTTTGGTGCGGCAACCATGGTGACGGCCAGTTTCGGGTTCGTCGCGGTGTCGCGCATTTTGCATAAATTGATCGAGGCGGATAAACGACGCCAAGCCGATTAACTACGGCTGCTCGGCGGGGATGCCGATCAGCCCATACTCTCCCATACGAAACGCACTCCAAGCGCGCTGATAGTCACCGCTCATCTTTAACTGGCGTAATCCTCGATTGAACTGACTGACCCACAGTGCGCTTTGGGGGTGTTGACGACTGAATAAGACATGTAATGGAGTCACTCGCAGCGGCTTGGGATGAAATGTGATGTGACGACTTTCATCGTTGCGAAGTTGATTACGCACCACGTCATGGATGACGTATTGATTGCCGATAATCACATCACTTTGACTGGTTAGTAAGCTTTTCACCTTCTCGAGCTCGTTCGGGTATTTGTGGATGATGACTCTGCCACCCTCTTGATTAAAGGTTTCCAGCATATTGTCTTCAATATAGTCTTCGCTAATACCGACGTTGAGACCATTGAGGCCCTCTAAAGACTGCCAATCGAAGTAGCGATTTTTGAGGTGGAAAAAGACCACAGACTCAGTATAAATGGGGGCTGAATAAATAAAGTCGCGCTCTCTTTCTGGGGTATAGCCCCAACCAACCGTGCCGTGTGCTTTCCCGGTTTGTGCCTCTATTTTGGCTTGCTGCCAAAGGACAAACTTGATCTCTATCTCCATGCCTTGTCGCTTGCCAGCTTCTTTGACGATATGCGCTAACACCCCTTGATGTGCTAATTGATCAGAAATAAATGGACGGTAGTCGCCAGACGTGAGCACCAAATTTGGCGTGGCAACACCAACCACCGGGAGGGTGAACGCGAATAAAATGATTAGCCATCGCCACATAACAACTCCTGAGTCAACGGACGTTTACCAAAACCAATATCGATAAGTCTTCAATTGAGACTATTCGGACATTTTTTGCCGTCGAAATTGATTCCAAACTGCTTGATAGCGACCATCCATTTTTATGCGTCGTAACCCTTTATTAAATGCGCGGGAATGATCGTAGCCCTGTTCAATCTGACGACTAAACAGCACATGTAAGGGAGTAACGCGAAAGGGACGAGGATGATGCGTCAACTGACGAGCTTGCTCAGCACTGAGAGCCGTTTGAATGATGTGCTGCAAAACATCTTTGTTGCCTAGCGCGAGATCGATCTGGTTATTTAGTAACGCGTGGAGTTTGTCTTCTTCTTTGGCAAATTCTTGTAACTTCACATCAATACCGGATTTTTGTAATTGGCTCAGTGTCTTGACGTCGATATATCCAAGGCCGACACCGACCGCAAGACCGGCTAAATCCTCGGGCTTTGACCAATCGAATGCTTTATCTCGGAGATAAAAGAAAACGGCACTTTCGGTATAAATGGCATCTGAATAGATAAAATCCAGTGCGCGCTCTTCGGTGAAAGCCCAGCCAACCGTACCGTCCCACTGGCCTTGCTGAGCCAGCGCCATCGACTCATGCCAAGGAAAATAACCAAAAGACACATCGAGATTAGCTTCTTCGGTGGCCAACACAATAATTTCAGATAATGGGCCTTGGTTGGGGAGGTGTTGCGAAATAAAAGGAGGGTATTCACCCGACGCCAGGCGGAGTGATTGCGCATGCGTGAGCATTGGAAGGAGCAGCAACAATGCGCATCCCCATTGCACCATCAGCCTCATACTGCCTCCTGATCGTTCTCGTGACTATGAGAGGAGTATAGTGCAGGAGAAATAAAGTGGCGGCGCCGTCGCGCTCTATGAGCCACAATTGCGCCGCCATTCTTATTATTGAGACAGTAGTTGGTTAAGCGTTAGCTTCTTCAGGTTCAGGCTCTGCTTTTTCCTCTGTGTGAATCGGCAAAACCTGACGAACGTATTCACCCGGCGCCGCATAAAGAACCGGATAGTTCTCAGAGCCGATCGCATAAGGCTCTACCTGTTCCTCTGGGCTATAGCTTCGCAGCCATTTCTCCCAATGCGTCCACCAAGAACCCGTGTGATGTGACGCGTTATCGAGCCACTCATCGGCTGAATCAGGCAGACTATCGTTGGTCCAGAATCCGTACTTTTTCTTCACAGGGTGGTTAACAATCCCCGCAATGTGACCAGACTCACCCAACACAAAGGTTTTATTGCCACCAACATTCAGTGCACCGCGATAGGTGCCTTGCCATAGGGCAATGTGATCTTCTTTGGTCGAGATGAAGTAGCTTGGCACCTTAATCTTGTTGAGATCAATCCAGACGCCACCGACTTTGACCCCTTTGTCTTGCACCAATTTGTTTTCAAGATACAAATCGCGCAGGATAAAATTGTGGGTTTTCGCCGCCACGTTGGTGCTATCGCTATTCCAATACAACAAGTCAAAATCAACGGGACTATTTCCCTTGAGATAATTCTCAATGTAATAGTTCCAGTACAGGCTGTTTTCACGAAGCAAGCTAAATGTGACGCTGAGTGAGCGGCCGTCCATATAACCACGCGCTGTATTTTGTGCTTCAATCGCTCGGATCAGGCTGTCATTGATATAGGCACCAATTTCACCCGGCTGAGAGAAGTCGAGCAAGGTGGTAAAGAAGCTCGCCGACTTGATGCGCGCCTTCATGCGTTTCGCGGCATAGTAAGCAATCGTGCAGGCCAGTACGGTGCCACCGATACAGTAACCCACGCCGTTAATCTGCGACTGTCCTGTAATTTCTTCGATAGCACTAACCGCTTTGACAGTGCCTCGCGTCACATAGTCTTCAAAGCCTATCTCTGCTTGCTCTGCAGAAGGGTTACGCCATGACATCAAGAACACGGTATGGCCTTGTTCGACCAGCCAGCGCACTAGTGAGTTTTTCTCACGTAAGTCGAGAATGTAATACTTATTAATAAACGGAGGCACCACCAAGATGGGGGTCGCGTGTACTTTCTCCGTCATAGGACGATATTGGATGAGTTCAAACACCTCATTCTTAAACACCACATCTCCTGGGGTGTTCGCTACATCGTCACCGACACGGAAGGCATTGTTGTTGGTCATGCGCACTTTCAAAATATCGGCGCTTGACTCCATGTCTTGTTTTAGCTGCTCCATACCACGAAGTAGGTTCTCGCCCTGAGATTCCAGTGTCATTTTCAACAGTTCAGGGTTGGTCGCGATATAGTTGCTTGGCGCCATAGCGTTAATCGCTTGACGTGAAAAGAAAGAGAGACGCTCACGGGTTTTTTCATCGAGGCCTTCAATAGCATCGATGGTTTGCATGTAGGTGCGCCCGAACAGCAAGTAAGACTGCTTGATAAAGTTGTACAAGACGTCTTCTTGCCATGCTTTGTCTTTGAAACGCTTGTCATCTCGCTCTTCGCTGACGACCTCTTCGGTATTGTCGCGCGCGAGCATGGCGTTTTGCCAAATTTGAAGTTGTTGTTCCCACCACTGCATTTGTACCTGTAAAAGTGCAGCGGGTTGTTGAGCCGCACCTTCCAGCAACTGAGCAGTGTCTTGCAGGCTAATTTCCTGCATGGCTTGGTTGAACGGTGTGTTTACGGCTGCCTTGCCCTGCTCAAGATCCTGCCACCATTGCTGGTTTTGTTCTTGCAGCCTGGCAAGGTAGTCCGAAAAGAAGTGATGAAACATAGTCTTGCCCTCTTAAACGGATAAACACCACAAAGGCCTGCTACCCACAAGGCAGCAGGCGCTGTTGTAGTGGCCTTGCCCTTATGCTGGGGTGCCAGTTTTCATGTTTTCGGCAGTCAACTTGTCGATATCTTCTTTGAACTCTTTGGCGATGTTTTGCAGCTTGGTGCTGTCATCCATCATTTGCTGAGACAGTTTTGTCAGCGCAGAAAGCTGCTGGCTGCTGAATGACGTCAGTGTTGATACGTCTTTCACTTCGCTTGCCGCTTTCATTTGCTCCAGACCTAGCTGGCTGTATGTGCGCATGGCATTCATTTGCAGCTCGGTAAGAGTTTCTACGTTTTTGGCTACCAATTTGTTGAAGTTAACGTATGGAGCCAAGGCTTTTTCAGATTGCTCAGAAAACGCTTTAAACATATCTGTGTACATGGTGTATCTCCTGATAGTGTTGTCTGGGATAGTTCCCAAGGTCGCAAATGTCCATTTACGCTTGTGTACGCTTGATAACCAAAGCCGTACCCATGCCGCCGCCAATACACAAAGAAGCGACGCCATAGGTTGCGCTTCTTCGGGTCAGCTCGTGTAGCAGTGTGACCACAATCCGGTTACCAGACGCGCCAAGAGGGTGGCCAAGTGCAATGGCACCGCCATTCACGTTTGCACGCTCCAATAAAGCATCCGGAGTGATTTGATGGTGTTGTGCTAATTGATGAACCACACCGAGCGCTTGGGCTGCAAAGGCTTCATTCAGCTCAAACAAATCGATGTTGTCGATAGTCAGGTTGGCCTTATCGAGCGCGGCATTGACCGCACCAACTGGACCAAGCCCCATAATGCTCGGGTCAATACCGTGCTGCGCGTAAGCAGTAATTTCAGCAAGCGGTGTCAGGCCGTGTTTGGCGACGGCAGATTCAGAGGCAACAATGACGGCACTGGCGCCATCGTTGATGCCAGACGCATTGCCTGCAGTGACCGTTCCTTCTTTATCAAAAGCTGGACGTAGCTTGGTGAGTCCTTCTAACGTGGCATCAGCCTTTGGATATTCATCGGTATCAAAGGTGAGTGTTTGCTTACGTTGTTTGACTTCAATGGGCACAATTTCTTGCTTGAAATGACCCGCTTCGATTGCCGCAATCGCTTTTTGCTGACTGCTTAGTGCGAAACTGTCTTGTTGCTCACGGGTAATCCCGACTTCTTTGGCAACGTTTTCGGCTGTCACGCCCATGTGATATTGGTTGTACACATCGGTAAGGCCATCATTGATGAGCAAGTCTTTCATCGCAAAATTGCCCATCTTTTGTCCGGTGCGTAGATTGCCTGCCGCCGCAAACGGGATCTGTGACATGTTTTCCACCCCCGCAGCGACTACAACCTGTGCGTCTCCTGCGCGAATGTGCGTCACAGCATCCATAATTGACTTCATGCCACTGCCGCAAACCATATTGACAGAATAGGCGGGCACGCTAGCTGGAATGTCTGCGTAAATGGCGGCTTGACGGCCAATACCCATGCCTTGTCCTGCACTGACCACATTACCGACGATGACTTCATCGACAGCGTCGCCACTGAGCGATCCAGCCTGTAGTGCGCCTTTGATTGCATGAGCGGCCAATTGACCTGCTGGGATATCTTTTAGCGAGCCTGAAAAGGCGCCAATAGCAGTACGTTTTGCTGCTACGATATAAATGCGTTCCATCATCGTTCCCTGATTTATTGCATGTATAAGCCGCCGTTTACCGACAGCGTTTCACCTGTAATGTAAGCACCTGCATCGCTGGCGAGATAGGTCACAGCCGCGGCGATTTCTTCAGGTTTAGCAAGGCGTTTCATCGGTATTTGATTGGTGATGGACTCTAGAACGTCATCACGCATGGCGGTGACCATAGGTGTTGCTGTGTAGCCAGGGGCCACCACGTTGACGGTCACGCCGGCGCGAGCACCTTCGGCAGCCAGTGACTTACTGAAGCCCATCATGCCGGCTTTGGCTGCAGCATAGTTGGCTTGGCCGAACTGGCCCTTTTGGCCATTAACCGATGAAATATTAATGATACGTCCGCCGCCTTTTTCACACATCGCGGCGAACAAAGGTTGGGTAACGTTAAAGAGGCTATTGAGGTTGGTATTAATGACGTCATGCCATTGGGTGGCATCCATCTTTTTAAAGACGCTATCGCGCGTGATGCCTGCGTTATTCACGAGCACATCGACAGTGCCTTCTTCTTCAAGCAGTTTGGCGATACGTGTTGCACACTGCTGAGTATCTGTGACATCGAGTTCAAAAAGGCGCACTTGCTCTGAATTGAAGCCTTTCTCTTCAAACCATTCTTGAGCGCAGCTTTGGCCGCCGGTGAAGTGGGTCGCAATCACGCGGTATCCTTCTTGAACCAATTGTTCTGTGATCGCTGAACCAATACCGCCTTTTGCGCCGGTAACTAATGCCAGTTTCTTCATGTATGACTCCATTCACTACAACAAGCAAATTAAACGAGATGCCTGAAGCCGCATCTGGAACCACTCACGCCAGAATTACAGTCATCCTTATTGTCTGTGAGTAACAGCAAGACCTATGCCAATAATGATTAATATCTTCTGTCACTGTTGCTGGGCAGTCTATCGTTAAGGTGTGACCCTTTTATGACCGCCGATAATTAACCTAACGAATCTGAGAAATTACGCAAAGTAAAAACGCGTTCTTTTATCTATTCGAGATCTATGTCAATGATTAACCGCAAAAATGAAATCAAATGTAAATGATGTGTTTGTTTTTGGTTTTTTATTTGATCGATTATTAGCAGTTATAACGACTCAATTATTGGCAATGTTATCGATTGCATTTGGGCGGTCTTAAGATAGCTTAGTGGCTAAATATGAATGGATTATTAGGCAATTGAGTGGGTGGGTAAACAGGCTTTTTGCTGTGTTTATTGTTGCTATCCGCCTGTTTACGCTTGATTATTTAATCTCGGAATGGATATGTTGCACGATGGCGTGCAAGCCATTGGTGCGTGATTCACTGAGGTGGTGTGCAAGCCCGGCTTGCGAGAATACCGCATTTAAATCTAGCTGAGCGATCTGTGCGTGGTTTTGGCCGTTCACACAGGCGAGAACCACGGCTAGCAGTCCTTTTACAATACGCGCATTGGAGTCGGCGGCAAAGTAGTGCGTTTCCGCGTCTTTGTGGTGCAAAAACCACACATCACTTTCACAGCCCGATACTTGGCTCGCAGCCTGTTTTTGCGCGTCAGTGAAGGTCGGTAAACGTTTTCCCCAGATAATAAGCTGGCGATATTTGTCTTCCCAGTTGGTGTGTTGTGCCAGCATCTCGGCAACGGTGTGTTGGTCGAGCTCACTGCCAAATGGGTGAGAGGGTAAGTCCATCGTGAATCCTATTAATTAGCGATTAAACACCGAGTAAATATAACGTTTTATCCAGTGCCGTCAGGAAGCGGTCAATGTCTTCTTGGCTATTATAGGCACCCAACGATACACGGACTGTGCCCTCTACATTGAGCGCCTTAATAAACGGATGCGCACAGTGATGGCCCGAACGCACCGCGATATTTTGTTGGCCGAGTAGCTCAGCAATGTCCGCGTGGTGCTCGCCATCCACCACAAAAGACACCATAGTACTATGCGGTTGTGGACAGATAAGCTGAATGGCAGGACGTTGCTTCAGCCCCTCGACAAGAGCTTGATAACAGGTGCTGAGATGAGCGTCTATTGCGCGCAAGTCATATTGTGTTAACCATTGGATGGCGGCTGCCAGTCCAATCGCTCCAGCCGCATTTGGGGTGCCGGCCTCAAAGCGAGCAGGGATCGGGGCGAGAGTATGCTGCTCAAAGCTTACGTCAGTGATCATCTTGCCTCCGCCGTGAAAAGCGGGCAGTGCGGCGAGGCTATCTTGTTTGCCATAAAGTACGCCAATCCCGGTTGGCCCGTATAGTTTGTGGCCGGAAAACACGTAAAAGTCTGCATCAAGCTCGGCCATGCTGATGGGGTCATGAACCACACCTTGTGCACCATCAACGATCACAATTGCACCATAACGATGCGCCATGGCGGTCATCTTTTCGATAGGATGGCGGGTACCCGTGACATTGCTGACATGGCTGACGGCAACAATCCGCGTGTGAGTATTCAGTGCTTGTTGGTACGCATGTAAATCGAGCTGACCGGTGTGTGGACAGCAGGGGATTTTGACTAAGGTCGCGCTAGTGCGTTCACAGACTAATTGCCATGGAATCAGGTTGGCATGGTGCTCCATTTCACTGACCAAGATTTCATCCTGCGCAGTGAAATGTTGGCTCAGGCTGTAAGCCAATAAATTGATCGACTCGGTAGCTCCTCGGGTCCAGATGATCTCGTTGGGTTTAGCATCAATAAATGCCGCCACATCCCGACGCGCTTGTTCGAACTTCTCGGTCGCAGTGAGTGACGCTTGGTGCTGGCCGCGATGCACATTGGCTAACGGCGACGCATAAAAATCACTGATGGCATCAATCACTGCTTGGGGCTTTTGTGCTGTTGCGGCACTGTCGAGGTACACCCAGTCCGGATTTTTGCAGGCAGGAAATTGGGCGCGTAGTGCGTGAATATCGAAATGTTGCGTCATAGTACGAGCTGTCCAAACTGAATCTTACTTATGATCCCTATCTCTTGGCTGGAACTCAAGTAACTTTATCGCTCAGAGGGCGTATCGCGCGGATAGGCGTTATCAAACAGACAAAAAAAAGCACTGAGCAAAGCTCAGTGCCAACAAATATGTAATGACAGACAATGTCAAAATACAGGAAGTTAAAAGTGGTAGATACGACTACCTGTCTAACCAGTGTTAGACAAATGCAAACACAACATCGCAACCACGGAAACAGTCTTAAATAGAGAGACGTCACTTGTGGATGCGGGGTGCACTATAGGAGGTTGCTGGTATATCAGCAATCGACAATTTATAATGCCAACGATTAGAAAAACTAATAACTAGAGGTGAGCTGTTTATGGCAAGGCGTCTCCCACCGCTGAACGCGCTTCGAGTGTTTGAGGCCGCGGCGCGACATTTAAGCTTTACACGGGCTGCCGAAGAGCTTTTTGTGACTCAGGCTGCAGTTAGCCACCAAATCAAAGCGCTGGAAGAGTTCCTTGGCCTTAAGCTCTTTCGGCGTCGCAACCGATCTTTGCTGCTAACCGAAGAAGGTCAGAGTTACTTTCTTGATATTAAAGATATTTTTTCCGAGCTTTCCTATGCGACCGATAAAGTATTGGAGCGAAGTGCGAAAGGGGCGCTCACCATTAGTCTTCCGCCGAGTTTTGCTATTCAATGGCTAGTCCCGCGTTTAGCTGATTTCAATAAAGCGCATCCCGATATCGATGTTCGGATAAAAGCAGTTGATTTGGAAGACGGATCACTGACGGATGATGTGGATGTGGCTATTTACTACGGCCGAGGGAATTGGTCGGGGCTACGTTGCGATCTTTTATACCAAGAGTGCCTACTGCCGGTTTGCTCACCCTTGCTGCTCGAGTCCGGTAAGCCGCTGACTTGTCCTGATGATCTCAAACACCATGTGCTACTGCATGACCGCTCACGCAAAGAGTGGAAAGCATTTGCGAAAGCGCATCAACTGACGGATATCAATTTGGAACATGGGCCTATCTTTAGCCACTCTTCCATGGTGTTACAAGCGGCAGCCCACGGCCAAGGTGTCGCACTAGGTAATAATGTGTTATCTCAACCTGAATTGGCTTCGGGACGACTTGTGCATCCCTTTGAACAAGTGCTCAAAAGTGACAATGGCTTTTATTTGGTTAGCCAACAGCGTGATGCGGAAACCGGTCGGATTGCGGCATTTCGAGAGTGGATGCTAGAAACGGCTGCGAAAGAGCAGGAGAAGATGAATTTATGACAGAACTTTTGATTGATGGTGAGCAGACAGCAACGGATTGGATTATTTTTGCTCACGGTGCGGGCGCGGACAAAGATCATGAATTTATGGCCGATATGGCAGCACGATTGAGCGAGCATACTTGTGTGGTACGGTTTAATTTCCCTTACATGGATAAGCGAAAAGTCGATGGTAAAAAACGCCCGCCAGACCGTGCGCCTGCTCTGCTGAGCTGTTTTGAAGCTGTGATTGAGCAGGTGAATGGTCTGCGTCCTGCGACCAGCCGTTTATGGCTGGCCGGTAAATCGATGGGGGGCAGAATGGCCAGTCATTTAACCGAAAATCCAAGTGTTTCAGGTGTCCTCTGTTTGGGTTTTCCGTTCCATCCGCCGGGCAAACCTGAAAAATACAAGGGCGAACATTTAGCGTCAGTCACTCGTCCTGTATTGATTTTGCAAGGTGAGCGAGACACCTTTGGCCGCCAAGAAGAGGTGGTGAGTTATTCACTATCGCCCAGTGTCGAGGTCGCGTTTTTGCCCGATGGCGATCATAGCTTTAAACCTCGCAAAGCCTCGGGACTGACAGAGATGCAAAATCGCCAAACCGCCGTTTCGCATCTGTGTCAGTTTATTCACCAACAAGGAGCAAATTGATGAGGCGTCAGCATTGGCTTATCTCAGGGGCGCTCGGTGCCGGATTAGCGGTGGCGCTCGGCGCATTTGCCGCACATGGCTTGAAAACGACGCTCAACGACTATGAGCTCGCGATTTTTAAAACCGGCGTCAATTATCAAATGTGGCACAGTTTGGCGTTGTTGTGTCTTGGGGCGGTTGCGCCTCAACTGCCTGAGCGCTGTGTAGTTACAACGGGTATCGCATGGTGGGTCGGGATACTCTGTTTTAGTGGCAGCTTGTATCTTTTGGCATTGACACACATGACTTGGCTCGGGCCTGTCACCCCGCTCGGTGGGCTAAGCTTTTTAGTCGGCTGGGGCGCATTGGCGTTTGGAGCATGGCGCGCGGGTCGCCAGTAAACCAAAATCGTCAGGGTTGGCATTTCTTTCCTAACCGTTTGGCATATATAATGCGCAGCTTGTTTTTTGTCACGGTAATCGTGACGGTGACCCAAACCAGAGGAAGTCATGAATCAGGTTTTGCTTTACTGTCGTGCAGGGTTTGAAAAAGACTGTGCGGCGGAAATTCAACAAAAAACCACTGAGATGGGTATTTACGGATTTCCGCGAGTGATTAACAACAGCGCCTATGTGCTGTTTGAATGCTACCAAGACGGTGAGGCTGAGCAGATTGTCCGTGATCTGCCGCTCGATTCCCTGATCTTTGCCCGGCAAATGATTGCGGTGACCGCATCGCTCTCTGATCTGGATCCGGACGACCGAATTTCTCCGATTTTGGCTGTTGCGGATGCACTGCCCAAAGCGGGAGACTTACGAGTGGAGACGCCGGATAATGACGAGGCGAAAGCCTTATTGAAGTTTTGTCGTAAGTTCACCGTTCCATTGCGTCAGGCACTGCGAAAGCAGGGCGCGATGTTAGCAAAAGACAATCCTAAAAAGCCGGTTATTCATCTTTGCTTTATCGCGCCGGGGACATGCTTTGTGGGTTACTCATTGACCACCAATAACTCACCGCATTACATGGGCATCCCGCGCATGAAATTTCCTACCGATGCGCCGAGTCGCTCGACTTTAAAGTTAGAAGAGGCGTTCCATCACTTTATTCCTAAAGAAGAGTGGGATACGCGACTCGCGCCCGGATTATGGGCGGTCGACTTGGGGGCTTGTCCCGGCGGGTGGACTTACCAGTTAGTGAAGCGTTCGATGTTTGTGCATGCGGTTGATAACGGCGCGATGGATGAAAGCTTGATGGAAACTGGCCAAGTATTCCATCATGCCGAAGATGGCTTTAAGTTTGAGCCCACGAGAAAAAATGTGACTTGGTTGGTCTGTGACATGATCGAAAAACCTTCCCGCGTCGCTCAACTCATGGGGGAGTGGTTGATTGCAGGATGGGCGAAAGAGGCCATGTTCAACTTGAAGCTTCCCATGAGCCGTCGATATGAGCAGGTTTCTTATAACCTCGACACCTTGGGTGAGTTTTTAAAGCAGCACAACATTCCCTACGAGATGAAGGCGAAACACCTTTATCACGATCGTGAAGAAATCACCGTGTACTTGCGTCGTGTAAAACGTCAACACTCGTTGAATGGTTAGGCACTGACTGTGGTCGGTTGAAAGCGGATATCCTGTAGGTTAAAACCCAGTGGGATATCCGTTTTTAGTTGTGCCACGGCCTTACATTTGCGTGCGAGATCGTGGTGACCATCTAACTTCTTCGCCCACTTATCAGCCAGATCGTTAGCCGAGAGTATGGCGTCCAAATTACCGTACTGGGACAGTAAACTGGTTGCGCTTTTCGGGCCAATACCCGGTACGCCGCTGATCTCACTGCTGCTGATGCCGGCGAGCCCCCAAAAATCACACAACTGTTCAGGGCGAACGCCAAAACTCTTTTCCACAAATGCTAAATCAAGCCAGCGATGTTGGAAATAATCTCGCACCCGCAATGTGGGCTGTAAGAGTTGGCAATAGCCTTTATCGGTGGAAACAATGGTGACTTGCTCGCGATGAGCCGCGACTTTTAATGCGAGCGTTGCGATCATGTCATCGGCTTCATCCCCTTGTGAGAGCAAGGAGTCTACACCACGCTGCCAGAATGCATCTTGAATGGTGTCCAACCCTTGTTCGAGGTCGGAAGGCATGGGTTTCCGGCCCTGTTTGTACTCAGGCAGAATATCGGCACGCCAACCACGATCTTGGCCGGTATGATCGAAAACGGCAACGATATGGCTGGGCTCACTGTGACTGATGATTTTATCGAGTGTTTTCAGGCAGGTCTGTGTGGTTGCCTCAAGGGTATGAGTGTCGGGCTGGGCGGCATGAACGCGACGGATCAGGTTCATGGCATCAATGATAACAACGTGAAGCTTGGACATAGACTTAACCGGTAACAATGAGCAGCATGCTGCCCATTGTACCAGTTTACACGGGTGGGCAAAGCCGCCCGATGGGATTAAGAGACGATTTGATAGCAAGGCACATACTCAGTGCCCGGCAATTTCATTCGTTGCTGATCGACAAAGCTTTGCAGCAGCTTATCCATTTTCGCCATCAGCACTTTATCGCCGTCAATTTTAAACGGGCCATGTTGCTCAATGTTGCGGATCCCCTCATCTTTAACGTTACCTGCCACAATGCCTGAAAACGCTTGGCGCAATGCTGATGCCAGCAGTTCAGGACGTTGATTCATATGTAGATTCAGGTTCGCCATGTTGTCATGGGTCGGTGCAAAAGGCAGTTGGAATTCTGGCTCGATTTTGAGTGACCAGTTATAGGAATATGCATCTCCAGTAGCTTTACGGTGTTCTTTTACCGCCGGCATCGCATTTTTCATTAAACGCGCGGCTTTGGCCGGATCGTCAATCACAATTTCATAATATTGGGTCGCTTGGTCGCCAAGGACTTCGCGAATGAAGGTGTCGATATTGCGGAAATAGTCTTCGCTTTCTTTTGGCCCAGTTAGCACAATGGGTAGTGGTTGTTCACGGTTCTCTGGGTGCATCATGATACCGAGAATGTAGAGCAGTTCTTCTGCGGTCCCTGCCCCGCCAGGGAAGATAATAATGCCGTGGGCGATACGGACAAAAGCTTCAAGGCGTTTTTCGATGTCAGGCATGATCACTAGTTCGTTGACCATGGGGTTCGGTGGCTCCGCGGCAATAATAGATGGCTCAGTGAGACCGATGAAGCGACTATCGTAGATACGCTGTTTCGCGTGTCCAATCGCGGCGCCTTTCATTGGCCCTTCCATCGCGCCGGGGCCACATCCTGTGCAGATGTCTAGTTCACGTAACCCCAGCTCATGACCAACCTCTCGGGTGTATTGGTACTCAATATCATTGATTGAGTGACCGCCCCAGCAGACCACGAGATTAGGATCGACCCGCGGCCGCAGTGTTTTTGCGTTGCGTAAAATGCCGAATATCAGGTTGGTGATATGGGGAGAGCTGGTAAGGTTAAGTGTCGGGCTGTGCTCGAGCTGAACATTGACATGGATAATATCGCGCAAGACGGAAAACATATGCTCTTGAATACCGCGAATAATTTTGCCATCGACAAACGCATGATCGGGGGGATTGACCAGCTCTAGTTTGATCCCCCGCTCGCGACGCAATACGCGGATCTCAAAGTTGGTATGCTTTTCTAGCAAGGCTTTGGAGCTGTCGGTGTGGCTGCCTGAGTTCAGAACGGCCAGTGAGCAATTTCGATAAAGTCGGTATAAGTCGCTGCTTGCACTCGCTTTAAGACGATCGACCTCGATTTGAGAAAGCAGGTCCATGGTGCCGATAGGGCTAATGTGTGTGATCATAGCGACAACCTCTTGAAGACAAATTAGGAAGGGCAGAGCGGTGCTATAAAAATCAGTGTGTTAATTAAAAATACACACAGGTTGGCAGATTGACCAGAAAAAATTAACACCAAATGATTTGGTTGCGACCGGCGTTTTTCGCTTGATAGAGGGCTTGGTCGGCACGCTCAAGCACATGCGTTGGCGTGTCTGAGCCGGAGAACAGCGTGGCGCCAATCGATGCTGTAATCGAAACGCGCTGGTTTTTGAATTTCAGTGGCAACTGACGAATGGTATGACTCACATTCGCCAAAATGTCGGTTCGAGTTTTTTCATCCGCATCAGGCAGTAAGACCACAAACTCTTCGCCGCCAAAGCGAGCGATAAAGTCGGTATCACGCAGACACTGATAAATACTGCGCGCGATAATCTTGAGGGCCTTATCACCGACAAGGTGACCGAATTGGACATTCACCTCTTTGAAGTGATCGATGTCGATCACCGCGAGACAGAAATCATGCTGATATTTGCGCCATAGACGGTATTCATGCTCCAGACGGTCGTGCAACGCTGCGCGGTTGTATACACGGGTGAGCGGATCGAGTAACAGCTTACGCTCTTGGTCGCCCAAGCGGCGTCTTTGATCCATGGTTTGCTCGGCGACCGCGTTCAGTTGGTTTTGATTGTGCGCCAATTGCTCAACCAAAGACTGCTCGCGGTTTTTTAGTGCTTCATTCTCGTCGGCGAGCGCTTTGAGATCGGCCAGCGCATGCGCTAACGAGCGACTTAGTGCAGTGGCATCGGCGCTAGGTGCACTCAGATCGCGTTCAATGTTAGCGATAGTGCCACCCAGCAAGGTATCAATACGCTGGTGGTCTTGGCGCAGGCTATGGGCATGATCGTAGGCGCGGGTATTTTGTTGACTGATCGCAATCAGATTATCATTCACTTGCGCGAGAAATGCTTGCGAGGCCCGCCGTTCGGCGTGTGTCGCCTCAAGGATAAGCTTGAGCGATTCTAACGTGAGTGCAATGATGGTCGCAGGTGAGAGTGCGTCGAGTAGCTGCTGACGAATATCGAGCAAGCGTTGACCTGCCTCCCCGTCGAGATCAAGTTCAGTGATCAGGTTTTGCAATTCATCGGCAACACGGCGAATTTGATCCTGTTCGAGGGTGGTCTCCGAGTGTCGAGCGCTGGGACGTACCGCTTGCAAAGTGACAGCGCGCTCATACAGTTGGAGTAACTTGATCAACTGCTGGGTGCGGGGGGGTTGATCGTCCGCCGGCTGAGATAAAAGATCGCGCAAATCGCGCTTCAGTTGTGCCGGTAAGCCGGGTACGCGCTTTAGTGTTTCGCCACAGGCATGAAACTGCGCACTAAGATGCGACTCGACTTTCTTTTGTGTCATATCGTGCTGACCCACCATGCGTTCTATAATCGCTAACCGCGGGATCAGAGGGCTGACATCCTGCGTAACATGTAACAGCTCACGGAATTCAGCCAACTTTTTATCGAGTAGCGAGCTTTTTCCGGTACAGGTTGCGACAAAGCGAGTCACCAAGCGCTTGAGAATATGGATCTCACGACGTGATTTTAAGGCCAAGTCCCGATACGCGTATGGCGTATCTTCTTGGACCGCAGACGCGGTGCCTGCCGTTACCGGCTGTGGATTGGACTTATTCATTTCTCGGGGATACACCTGACAACATTTGCGATGACGCAACAGGCGGCGGGGTTCGCCAGCCAAACGTCTCTAGCTATACCGACTTATTGCTTCGATCATCAATAATTAACCCTCGCTTTTTATCAGATTCGTGATCCGTCTGCCAGTTAATTGATGTGTTCGCTGACGTTTTAACCTTCACTAATCCGGAGTCAATACCGCGCAGGCAGGCATGTCGTAAGTTGGTATTGACGAAGCTGGCGGCAGGCGCGGTATCAATGGCGCTTAAATGTACCCAATGGCTATCACCACTTTGATCCGCGAGCTCGCATGCCTTATTGGTGGCCGTGAGGAGAATTTCAATCAATTCCTGATCGTTGATCGAGGTATACGCTCGCGGCAAGAAAGGGTACTCAGCCAGCCCGACACAAACCTGAGTCGAGAGGCTGATATTTGCGGATAGCGTATCATCCTGATCATTGTCGTCGGGTTGCTGATGATAATGTGCGACAAAATCTTCAATCAAAGATTGAACAAAATGGGCAAGGGCGTCGGGTTGGGCATCTTCTTCCCAGTTGGTTTCAATATAAATGAATAAGGCATCGGCAAAGTGATATAGGCGACCGGTTCCCGTGACTTTATCGGAGAGGTATTCACCCAGCTGACGTTCGATATCCTGCGCATATTGATAGCCATGGTGCAAAAATAAATCCTTTAAAAAGGCGACATCAAACATTGCGAACCGTAGCCGGTCACTGAGTGGCTGGTGGATCATGTCGTTTAAGTACCATTGCTCAAAATTAGCATTACTTTTTTCTAACGAACGGGGCAGCTTGGCATTGAGCATCCGTAGGTTGCGTAGCCCAGTACGAGGATGGGCATAAAAATCGTCACGCAATTGCTCAAGCTCGATTTGGCGCATCACGGCGGCTCGGTGGCGCAAATAGACGATGACCAGCAGCACACCAAGGCTACCGAGCAAGAAATAGTTAACTTTTTGCAAATGGATCTGCTCTTGACGCGCGCCATCGAGTTGACGCTGTAGTTCGTCCATTTGCAATTGGCGCTCGACCACACGTTGCTGTTGTTTGAACGTATCGGCCTGGCTTTGTTGCTCGGTTTCGGTTTGACGGGCGCGTAAGCGTTCGTACTCGCGTTGCATGGCGAGTGCCTGTTGATACTGCCCCTGAGCTTCCAACGCCGCGGATAAAGCCTGATAAGCTCGCGTGACGGTGGCGAGGTCTTGCTGGGCTTGGGCCTGTTCAAGCGCAGTTTGGATTTCTTTTTCGGCCAGTTTGGGTTTAGACAGGGCTAAATGAATTTGCCCTTGCAACAGGATTGCTTGGGTTGTGAGCTGCGAGTTGGGCATTGCACCGGCTAAGCGTAACGTATCTTGAATATAGCGGTCGCTTAATGGGTAGTGAGATAACTCGAAATAGGTTCTTGCAATGGCAAAGTGAACCTCGGCCAGAGGCTTAGGTCTGGACAGGTTTTGCTCAATTTCAAGCGCGTTAAAGTAATGCACTAATGCAAAGTTATAACGCGCTTGTTGTTCGTAAATCGCGGCCAATAAACGCTGGGAAGCGGAAAGCTGACGGCTCAGTGAAAAGTGTTCAAAAAACGCTGCTGCTTGGTTAGCGTGCTCGAGGGCTTGTTTGAGCACGCCTTGCTGAAAGTACAATTGCGCAAGTTGCATGTTAGCGCGAGCGATGAGCGCGGTGTACTCATTTTCACTGGCTATCCAAAATGCACTAAGCAACTCGGTCAATGCGCTTTCATGCTGTTTTTCATCGAGTAGGAAAGCCCCCAATGAGAGTTGAAACTCGACTTTATCACGTAGGTTTTCCGGGTGCGTGGATAATTGGCTACGTGCACGCTCATACGCGATGAGCGCCGTTTCACTGTCTGCTGTGGCGGCGAGAATATTGGCGCGCAACAAGGCGCTGTTAAAACGCACGTCGTGGATGTTGAGACTGTTATCAGGGAGCGCATTCAATGCCGCATCGACCTCATCCAGTTTATGCAATGCCTGTTTATCATCGCCGACTAAATGCCAAGTAAGGGACGCTTCGGTCAGCATCACTTGCACCAGTGTGTGTTTGAGTTCGTGTTCTTCGACGACTTGATAGGCTTTTTGTAATGCCGCTTTGGCTTCTAGCGGTTGCTCAAGGTGTGCGTAAGCACGAGCACTGATCAGATAGGCGTACACCGTATGCAAGGGGGTGCGAATTGAGCGATCGGTATCGTTATTGACGTGAGAGCGGTTCGCACCCGTAGTGAGTCGTCGCTGCGCTAAGAAACGGTTACTGATCTCTAACGATTGCTCAGGCGCGGTGGCTAACAGTTCTTCTGCATTGGTTAGTACAGGCGAGGAATGGATAGAAGCCAACGCCATGGACGACGTTAACCATAAGAGCAGGCCTAGGAAGGGGCGGCTAAAGCGCATGCGCTATCCTCAAAAATGCGTCTGAACAAAAATGAAGGCTGCCAGTTTGAGGCAGCCATGTCTGCGCGCTGACTCAACGTTGCGGCAAATATGCCGCAACGAGACGTCGCTGAATCATGGTTACTGACGTGCGAGTCGGTTATTTTCGCTCGGCGTTTTACCCATGTTGGTGCGATAAGGGTTGATGTCGAGTCCGCCGCGACGTGTATAACGCGCGTAAACCGTGAGCTTTTCTGGCTGACAAAAACGCATGATGTCCATGAAAATACGTTCCACACATTGTTCGTGGAATTCGTTATGTTCACGGAAGGACACGAGATAACGCAGTAGCTTCTCGCGGTTAATCTTTTTCCCTTTATAGGCAATGCGCACCGACCCCCAATCAGGCTGGTTGGTGATCAGGCAATTGGATTTTAGCAAGTGGCTGTGCAGCGTTTCTGACACAATCGCCCCTTGCGCGGCGCCATCGAGCCAATCAGGATTAAAAGTATAATCATCAATACTGATATCTTGATGGTCGATGCACTCACCGGCCATTCCAGCAATGGTTTCGCCTTCCAGTTCACTCAGTGGCGAGAGGGTCACATCCACCTCTTCGCCTGCACAGGCAGACAAATCCTTCTGAAGTGCATCGGCGACTTTTTGCCAGCTCTCGAAGCGGGTTTGATTGAGGCTGTTTAAATACAGTTTAAACGATTTAGACTCAATCAAGTTTGGGCTCGAAGCGGGTAGGCGTACCTCACCGATGGCCACTTGCGGAAGGCCGTTTTGGTTTAACCAAGACAGCTCATAAAGTGTCCAGGTATCATAGCCGGTAAAGGGCACAGTCTCATTGCTAAGGCCAATGGCTTGACGATTCAGCTCACGCGGGACCGCGCGTAGCTGTGACGGGTCGTATTGCGTCGGGTAGTCAGTGTGTTGGCCTAGCGACAGACCGGCTAGGGCATCGGCATCTTGGTAATTGCTCATACGGATTTGCCATCGATTCAAGTAGAATGGGTAAAGTTTACTGAATCTTGCTATAGGTTGCTAATGGAGAACACATTACATAACGCCCTTTGGGCGCTAGCCCAGAAATATGTTGCCAAATGGCGAAAGGAGCAGCAGTGCTTGCCGTGCACGGAGGCGTATTTAGGCTTAGCGTCACCATGTGTCGAGAGCGAAAATGCCCACCAAGTGCAATGGCAACCGGTTCAGCGTGATACCTTGGCAGACTTCACCAACGTGGAGCACGCGATTGAGTTACGTCTGCACAGCGACATTAAAGACTTTTATAACTTTATGTACTGCGCAGATTTGCCGGTGCACTTTGGCGGTGAGCGCTTCAATTTACTGCAGGTGTGGAGTGAAGATGACTTGGCCCGCTTACAAGAAAATATTCTTGGGCATTTAATGATGCAGCGTCAGCGTAAATGCTCCCCGAGTGTTTTTATTGCGACCACTGATGATGAAATGACGATTATTGCTATTGATAATGTCACGGGCCAAGTGGTGAAAGAAGTACTCAATAAAGGATCGCGAGAGGTGTTGGCGGACGATGTTGAGCAATTCATTGAGGCGTTAGAGGTGGATGTATCATGATCCTTACCGAGCTAACCTTCGAGTGCTTCGACAATACAACGGTGAGCGCGGTTGACCGCGCGATTAATGGCCTGATGGATGCGTTGCGTTATAACGGTCAGGTGTTGGGGCGTGAATTCCCGATACTGATGCAAGAAGGGCAGTTTCAGCTTCGGGTTGTTTGTCCGGATGAAGATGCGTTGCAGCCAAAATTTAATAGCCCTCAAGTCAAGCGAGCATTGAATCAACTGTCCGAGGCGTGTCTGACTCAGCCTAAGGTGCGTCTTTTAGGTCGCGACCTTAACTCCGAACAAGCGGCGCCAAGTACGACACCGAGTTGGCAGGTGTTATATACCACGTTTGTCCACACCTGCTCACCGTTACGGTGTGGTGATACCTTGCTGCCGATTCCTTTATATCGCTTACCCGCGACCTTTAATGGTGACCACAAATCTGTGATCAAGTGGCAAACGGAATGGCAAGCGTGTGATGAATTGCAGATGGCAGGTGCCAGTGATGCGGAGTTTGCCGGGCTTAACGAGCTAGAAAACCCGCAAACTCGATTGTTCCAACGTGGCTGGGATTTGCGTGGACGGATTGAATACCTCACGGGTATACCCACGTATTACTATCAATACCGTGTCGGTGGTAAAGATAAGGACAGTGAGCTAGCGCGCCCTTGTCCTAAATGTGGTGGACAGTGGCGATTGGAAACACCACTGCACGATATTTTCTTGTTCAAGTGCGAGGCTTGCCGTTTGGTCTCAAACCTTTCGTGGGACTTCAAGCTCACTTAAGCGCTCTTCCAATTCGCTCAGACGAGCCGTCAGTTGGGAGACTTGCTGCTCGAGCGCCGCAATTCGCATTGCCTCTGAAGGAGCAGTCTCCGCCTCGGCCATGTCGGGAAACGGTGAATTAGATTTGGCACTTTTTACCGCTTGAATAATCAGGGGCAACGGCACCGGGGTATCAAGCTGTGCTTTCAGCTTTGCCACGGTGACTGATTGCCCTTTTTGGACCAAGGTGTGGATTGCGCGTTCTAGTGCCGCTTGATAACTCATCGTGATTCTCAATCTCATTAATACGTGCGCTTGGCTAACTCGCTGCCGCGCTGACCTCGTCGTAATCTAAGATTTTCTCAACAAAGCATCAAGGGTGTCGACTTGTTCGGCCCAATCGGCATCCTCTTGTAACGCTTCATGGATAAAAGCCCGTTGGGCGGTGTTCCAAAACGGCGCATCTACCAAAGATTGACCATCGACCAGACAATGGCTTGTTAAGAAATGCTCGATAGCCTGCTGGTCGCTTGCTAGGCCTAATTGCTCAAACAAGTGCGTTAAATCGTGCTGGAAAGTTTCCATTGTCGCTCCTCACACCTAGTCTATGCATCCATTATTTGACTATAGCAATCCTCTAGACAGCTTGCCTTGTACTCTGGCAGGGACAAAGTGCTGGTTCGCTTGTGAGATATCTCTTACAAAGGCGTGGGAGAAAAGCAGAATCGTACCGGGTTAAACGAGAAGGGGTTGGCTTTTAGTTTAACAAAAACAATAGTTTATGTTTTGTTTTATAAGATTGGGATAAAATTGAGACATCGCGAACGTTGTGATGCCTTGTGCCAAAGGCTCAGTCGCGTAATCTTATCGGTGTCGGAAGGGAACTGACACAGGGAACAGGAATCACCAAGGACTCGGTACCTCAGGATGAGGCAGTACTTCAGGATGAAGCGCTGGCAAGGATTGCAGAAGGACATCGGATGGAACCGTTCTCTACAAGCAGGAAGCTTGTACGTCAGGAAGACTTAGGACAACCCAGGATGGGGGCTTAAGGAATACTTCAGGACGAAGTCATGGACACCTCCAGGATGGAGAGCTTATCGAAAACGGGAATTTCGGTTTGTCAGGATGACGAAAGGACACCTCCAAGACGGAGAGACATGGAACGACGCTGAAGGAATCGGCGACTGATCAAGGAATGATGCAGGGAGCACCTTTTAGTAGCAGGATAGCTGCAAGTAAAACTCTCGGGCGCGGCGCAAGCTGCGCCCTTCCTTTTTGTAGCCGGTAAACATGAGCGGTTACCCCATCTTTTCCGGTGACTCCCTGTCACGTACTACTCGCGTGTCGCGCGACGTATGCATCATACTGTTACTCTAGTACAGCTTATCCATTTGCGCGAATATGGCGCGATTGTGTGGGTATGGGCCTTATTGTACAGGCATGGTATGGACCGGTGTGTCGATGCTTTTTAAGCGAAATCCTCGCAACTGCGCATGGCCGGTATAGCTATCTTGCCCGGTCGATGAAAATTCAAACCAGTAATGTGTTACCCAGCGCCAGCCCTGATCGGTGTGTGTGAGCCGATGCTTACCGCGCGCAATCGATAACACCTGAAGCCCCATATGTTGGCAATAATGCTGAATGTATCGATGCGCGTGCTCGCTTTGCCGCCGCTGCTGCCAAAACAGCATCGCGACGACAAAGACGAGTAATAGGGTAACAAGATCAGTGATCATGATGGGGTTGCTTCACTGCCGATTGCAGACGAGCCATCGCCTGAGTCAGTGCCGGAGAGGTATTGCCATGCAAGCGGCTTAATAATGCACCGCGAAGCTCAGGCATCATCACCAGATCGGCATAGATTTGTTGGAATAG
Source organism: Salinivibrio sp. SS2 (assembly GCF_001722075.1). Classification (NCBI taxonomy): domain Bacteria; kingdom Pseudomonadati; phylum Pseudomonadota; class Gammaproteobacteria; order Vibrionales; family Vibrionaceae; genus Salinivibrio; species Salinivibrio sp. SS2. The sequence continues at coordinate 27,395 of NZ_MEBP01000079.1, forward strand.
CGCCGGGTCATGTTGGTCGGCAATCGCAATTAAAAAGGTATCCAATACCGCATCATCGGTTAATCCATCCCAGCACCGCCCTGCGATGGCGACAAAGATCTCTTGATGGTGGAGTGCGCGTTTAGCTAATACGGCACGGATCAATTGATCGCGCTGTGTTTTTGGTGCACCCGCATGGGCGCGCAATAATGCGCTAACGAAAAAGAGGTCGACTTCTTGGCTCTCACACAAATCGCTAAATAGCGTGCGCAAGGTGGCAGCAAGCTTGTCGCTCAAGGTGCAGTGCTCCAAGCACCCTAGCAATGCATATTGCGGCGTGGTTGGCATATTGGCGATCGCTTTTCTTACTCGCGTGGCATTATTTTGCTCGTGCATACGCACGCAAATATCTGCCAAGCCTTGTAGGCCAACGCCTTGCCAGTTATCCCAGCCGAGTTCACCGTTTAAATAGTGTTGAGCTTGTTCGTAATATTGGCTCGCGGGACGACCTAGCGAGTAGGTGAGCGAAGCATGAAACATCGCCATCTTGTCATCTGTTGGGGTGAAGGTGTAAGGGTTGTTAGCCAGCTTCTCACGCTGCGCTTTGTTCGGCGTTGCGCTTAAATTCTCCCCCATGGCCGCACTGACATATTGCAGAAAGTCGCCCATCGCGGTGTGACTGAGTAGGCCTCGCTCATCCAGTGGCATTTTCAAAAACCATACCCAAGGTGCGCCGCCCTTTGGCCAGAACGCGACAGCCATATGCGCATGATGGCGCAGAGGGTAAGGGTAAGGTTGTTGGTTCGCCTCAACGGCACGAAACTCGGCATCGTCGAGAAGACAAACACGTCGGCCTAAGTCGTAGACGCTAAACTGACACTGGGCATGATCAAAAAGGGTGCTCAGCGCGTGAAAAGATTCCATGATATCCGCTCGCTGTTTTCGCTTGATGGGCGGGAGTATATCAGTTTTCACCCAGCAGATGCTTGCCTTGTGCGTGTTGTCTTTGGCTTGATCATGGTATGCTTCGCGGTTTCCATAAACACTAAGTGATGAGGGTATCAATGAGTCTTCACTTTCAATGTATCCAACTTCTTGATGAGTTGGAGCAAGTGCTAAATGATCACGCGCTATGGCAAACGACGCCACCGTCGGCTGAGCGTCTCGCGAGCACTGAGCCTTTTGCTGTCGATACCTTGGCATGTCACGAATGGCTGCAATGGATTTTTGTACCCAAGATGCGTGCACTGATTGATGCTGGGCAGACTTTACCGCGTAACTTTGAAATTTCACCTTATGTGGAAGAAGCAATGAAAGAGCAAGCGGGACATCGTGAGGTGGTCGCTGTGGTTGTGCGGATTGATAGTTTGTTTGCCGATCAATGACAGACCTGCCGCTTAGTATTTTATATCAAGACGATCACTTGGTGGTGGTCAATAAACCTGCCGGTATGCTGGTTCATCGCTCTTGGTTGGATAAAGGTGAGACCCGTTTTGTGATGCAAACGTTACGGGATCAAATTGGCCAACATGTCTATCCACTCCACCGGCTTGATAAACCCACCTCTGGTGTCTTGGTGTTTGCCCTTTCCAGTGACGTTGCCGCGGCAATGATGCCACAGTTTGCCAACAACCAGATTAAAAAGGGCTACCATGCCATCGTCCGAGGCTGGATAACAGACGCCGGCCGGCTTGATTATCCGCTGGTGGAAGAACAAGACAAAATTGCTGATAAGCATGCCAGCCAGGCGCCGGAAGCCAAGTCGGCGATCACCGACTATCAGCCATTAGCGAAAATAGAGTTACCGATCGCGACGGGGCGTTATGCGACCAGCCGGTATAGTTTAGTCGCCATGCAGCCGCATACCGGTCGCAAACATCAGTTGCGTCGACATATGCATCATCTCAGTCATCCGATTATTGGCGACACTACCCACGGCGATGGACGGCATAACCGGGTTTTTCGTCACCACTTTGATTGTCATCGTTTACTGTTGCACGCAAGCCAGATGTGTTTTGAACACCCTGTGTCTGGTGAGTCTCTAACGGTGACGGCGCCGATTGACAACCAGTGGCAAGCGCTGATGGAGGCGTTTGCGTGGCAATGGCCTGATAACGCGGATTTAATGGGAAATTAGCAGGGCGTCGTGCCGAACAGCACGACGCATTGTTAGGCTGTATGAGCGCTGGAGCTGCCTGCGCTGATTAGAGTTTTTCCAGCTCAGATTCAATTTCAGCAATTTTACTGGCGACGACTTTCTCAAGATGACGTAAATCGGTCAGGATCTTCTGTTTTACATCATGTTCGGCTTGTTCTTGTTGGACGATTTGGTCCAGCTCATCAATCACCAGTGATAAGCTGCGATTGATCTCTGTGACTTCACGAAAGCGCCCCGTACCACTGTCCACGACCACATTTTTACGCTGGCGTGGATATTTAAACTTCATGCTCTTGGCGAACAACTCGCCTTTTTGCTTTTCAAAATAGATCTTCAGCGTGTCATAACTGGCTTCTTGGCGCAGTGAATAACGCTCGATTTTCTCTGGATGCTCAACGCCGATATTTTTTAACTGTTGGTACATAACCACCTCATAAGTTGACGTCGTACACGCTGTGAGCCAGCGTTTCGATACAGGGCTCAGTGTAGCCCGTCAGCTACACCAATTACCGTGACCACTTTGGCTATTTTGCTTGCGATAGCGTCTTCTCTAGCGCGGTTTTTAGTTGCGCTTGATGTTCAGATGTCAGGGCTTGGTTTTGGGCATCCGTTACAATAAAAAAGTCTTCTGCCCGCTCACCAATGGTCGTGATCTTCGCTGCATGAACACTGACGCCTTGCCGCGCAAACACGGCACCAACGCGGGCCAGCAAACCCGGTGTATCGAGGGCTACCAGCTCCATCAAGGTGCGGCGTCCATTTTTGGTTGGTAAGAAAAGGACCTGAGTTTTGACGGTAAAGTGTTTGAGCTTTTGTGGCGCTCGACGACGCGGAATGGTGATCTTGCCCGTTTCTTCAATGGCCTTGGCGACCCCTTCGATAATCCGGGGATGACGGTCGAGGGGAATCGCCTCGTCATTTTGATCCATGACCATAAAGGTATCGAGTGCATGTCCATCTTTGCTGGTCATAACCTGTGCATCATGGACACTCAGGTTTTTCTTATCTAATGCGGCAACCACGCGCGCAAATAAACTGGGCCTATCTTGGCAATAAACAAAGATTTCGGTTCCGCCTCGGGTCGCCTTTTTGCTCACCAACACCAAAGGTTGGTCACTTTGATGGTGGAGCAAATGTTCACTATGCCAAGCGATTTGCTTGTGGGTATGGCGGAGAAAGTAATCGGCTTTAAAGCGTTGCCAAAGCAACTCAATATCACGCGGGCTGTGCCCTTGCTTGCGCAGCATGGCGGCTGCTAAGTGTTGGTTATGGCGGATCCGTTCACGGACATCCGGCGGATTCTCTAGTCCGCGGCGCAAGGCTTTTTGCGTCGAGTAATAGAGCTCTGCGATCAATGTGCGTTTCCAGCTATTCCATAAGTCAGGGTTGGTGGCATTGATGTCGGCGACGGTCAAACACACTAGCAGGTCAAGCCGCTCCTCATCGCGCACTTCTTTGGCAAAGTCGGTGATCACGTCGGGATCGTAAATATCGCGACGTTGTGCAGTCACGGACATCAGGAGGTGGTTTCGCACCAGCCAACTGACAATATTCGCTTCAGGGCGAGATAAGCCGTGCTCAAGGCAAAAGTCATGGGCTTCGATGGCACCAATTTCGCTGTGATCGCCGCCGCGCCCTTTGCCTATGTCATGAAAGATAGCTGCGATTAGCAGTAACTCGCGGCGTGCGAGTCGAGGGAAAATATCACAACAAATGGGGTGACGTTCTCGGTTGGCCTCATCGTCAAAAAGGCGCATGTGTTTAAGCAAGCGAATGGTGTGCTCATCCACGGTATAGACGTGGAACAAGTCGAACTGCATTTGTCCGACGATCTGACTCCACTGCGGCAGGTAGGCTGACATAATGCCGTGGCGGTGCATCAAACTAAAGGCTTTATGCAGCGCATTGGGGTGGCGCACCAAGGCCATAAATTTTTCGCGAGCGTCTTGTTGCTGACACAAAAAATGGTTAAGCCGACGACGTGCCGTGCGCAGTTGACGAAGGGTCGGCGCCGATATGGCATCTATGGTGGTGTCATCAGCTACATGGAGCATCATATCGAGAATGGTGTCAGGGCGTGCTTGAAATAGTGCCGGTTTGCGCGCTTCGATCGCATTGCCTTGGCGCTGAAAATCGTCACTCAGAATGTCGATTTGGCCCGGGCGGCCATTGTCGATAATCACTTGATCGAAGATTTGCAGCAACATCTTGTTAAGCTCGCCGATCCGACCGAGCGTGCGAAAGAAGTCTTTCATCATTTGCTCTACCGCACGATTTCCCTCGCCACGATAGCCTAGCAATTTGGCAACGGAGGTTTGGTGCGCGAAGGTCAGTCGGTTGTCATAGCGGCGCAGTTCTAAATGAAGCGCGAAGCGAATCCGCCAGAGTACGTTTTGGCACTCATTCAGTTCGCGATACTCGGCATCAGTCAGAAAGCCATAGTGACTCATCTCACGCAGGCTGGTGGCGCCAAAATGGCGTCGGGCTATCCAGGCGAGGGTGTGGATGTCGCGCAGTCCACCGGGGCTTGACTTCAGATCTGGCTCCAGCTTGTAGGCGGTGTCATGATAGCGGCGATGGCGGGCTTTCTGTTCTTCCACTTTCGCGCGGTAAAAACGCTCGCTGGGCCAAAAGTCATCCGCATGAACGCGGTGTTCCAGCGCATTGAATAGCCGCTCGCTGCCGCATAATAAGCGTGCTTCTTGCAGGTTGGTTGCCACCGTCAGATCGTCGAGCCCGACACTGATGCACTCATCGACCGTGCGCACGCTGTGGCCCACTTCAAGTTTGAGATCCCACAATAAGGTCAGTAATTCACTGAGTTTTTGTTGCTGGTACCCGTCTAATGGCCCTTGGCAAAGTAATAGCAGATCAATATCAGACAGGGGGTGGAGTTCACGCCGACCGTAGCCACCTACTGCAACCAAGGCGAGATGAGGGTGCTGGTCAAAACCAAAATGCTGCCAAAGCCTCTGCATCAGCGCATCCATGTAGTCGCTACGCTGATAGACCAGTTCAGGCACCGGAACATTGGCGAGGAAGTCTTGCTTCTGTTGCTCAAGGAGGTGCTGAAATTGGGCTTTGAGTGCCACTGGGCTCAATTGGTCTTGGGTCAAACTTTGTGGTGTGATCACTGTGTCTGTCATGGCGTTCCTTTGCGCATAAAAAAGCCGGAGCAAGCCCGGCTTTTATCAGAGTCTTAGTGGTTGATATGACGTGGGATGGTTTCTTCTTCACGAAGGGTTAAGATTTCCACCCCAGTTTCGGTCACCAGCAGGGTGTGCTCCCACTGCGCTGACTTCTTGCCATCAATGGTATAAACCGTCCAACCATCGTCTTCATCAAGCACGGTACCGTATTTACCTGCATTAATCATAGGCTCAATGGTAAAGCACATGCCAGGTTTGAGGATGGTTCGGTCGTTGTTTTTGTAGTGCACCACTTGTGGATCTTCATGGAAGCTCGCACCGATACCGTGTCCACAGTACTCTTTAACGATCGAATAGCGAGTGTTGCTGCTTTTGATGAATTTTTGGATAGCAGTACCAATGTCACCAACTGTAGCGCCCGGCTTCACCTTTTTGATGGCATGATAAAGGCTTTCTTGGGTGACACGGCAAAGGCGCTTGTCTTCCAAAGAGACCTCACCAATCAAAAACATTTTCGATGTATCGCCGTGATAGCCATCCTTAATAACGGTGACGTCGATGTTGACGATATCGCCATCTTGGAGCACATCTTCGTCACAAGGGATCCCGTGACAAACCACGTGGTTGATAGAGGTACACATGGATTTAGGGAAGCCGTGATAATTCAAGGTAGCGGGTGTGGTGCCCTGCACCTCAGTCATATATTTGTGCGCGATGTCATCCAGTTCACGCGTAGTAACGCCTGGCTTTACATGTGGGGCCAGCATTTCCAGCACTTCTGCGGCCAACCGACCGGCAACGCGCATTTTTTCTATTTCTTCTGCTGTTTTAATTGGAATCGTCATTTTGCTTTCTCACTTAATTCGTCTCGCTCATCGAGGCAATGAGCGTCAGAGCGTGAGGGACCTCACACCCTGATAAGTCAGGCATGCGCTGCTTTGACCTGCTACGCTTTGGTCACCGGTAGCGCGGAGCAGACACATTGAAGTGGGCACATGGTATCAAGCTGGGCGGTTTCTGGAAACCAGAACCACACCTTTCGCCGGTTGGACAGTGGTGCGGCAATACGACAAACCGGCCTTCGCTTGGGCAATTTATCTGGATTTTTGCCTACTTTATGTGGTATAAAGCGCGCCGAAATCCGTCATTGTGATCAATCTGTTTTTGTCAGGTTTCATCTTGATGGCATTTCACTAAACACTTTTTATTTTAAATCACACACATATCGTCACATTGTCCGGGGTGCCCTGTGCGGGTCGGTCAAATGGGATATGTGGAGGCCTAACCCCAAGAGGAAATTATCATGGCTACTGTTTCAATGCGCGACATGCTCAAGGCGGGCGTACACTTCGGTCACCAAACCCGTTACTGGAACCCTAAGATGAAGCCTTTCATCTTCGGTTCTCGCAACAAAGTACACATCATCAACCTTGAGAAAACTGTACCAATGTTTAACGATTCTTTGGCTGAACTGTCAAAAATCGGTGAGCGTAAAGGTAAAGTCCTGTTCGTTGGTACTAAGCGCGCAGCAAGCGAAGCGGTAAAAGCGGCAGCAGAAAACTGCGAGCAGTTTTATGTGAGCAACCGTTGGTTGGGCGGCATGCTGACCAACTGGAAAACCGTGCGTATGTCTATCAAGCGTCTGAAAGACCTGGAAACCCAGTCTACCGACGGTACGTTTGAAAAGCTGACCAAAAAAGAAGCGCTGATGCGCACTCGTGAGATGGAAAAACTTGAGAAGTCTCTGGGTGGTATCAAAAACATGAACGGCCTGCCTGATGCAATGTTCGTTATCGATGCGGATCACGAGCACATTGCTATCAAAGAAGCGAACAACCTGGGTATCCCAGTATTTGCGGTAGTAGATACTAACTCTAACCCAGACGGCGTTGACCACGTAATCCCAGGTAACGATGACGCAATCCGCGCTATCCAACTTTACCTGAACGCAGCGTCTGACGCATACAAAGAAGGCCGTAGCCAAGACATCGTTGCGCAAGCAGAAGACGAGCTGGTTGAAGTCGCTGAGTAAGACAACAGCTCCTTGTGAGCGTTCTTAGCCATCAGCGTGTCATCTTTCATGCTGTAAGCTAAGTATGGTTAGCAGGGGCCGAAGTCGGGCCCCTGTTTTTTACCCAAATAGTTTCGAATCGAGGATTGAACAATGGCAACTGTTACCGCTGCCCTGGTTAAAGAACTGCGCGAGCGCACCGGCGCTGGCATGATGGAATGTAAAAAAGCACTGGTTGAAGCGAACGCAGACATCGAAGTCGCGATCGAAAACATGCGTAAAAGTGGTGCGGCTAAAGCAGCGAAAAAAGCTGGCCGTGTTGCTGCTGAAGGCGTGATTCTGGTTAAAGAAAACGAAGGCAAAGCAGCGATCGTTGAGATCAACTGTGAAACTGACTTCGTTGCTAAAGATGCTAACTTTGCTGCATTTGCTAACCAAGTGGCTGAAACTGCTTTGGCAGAAGGCCTAGAAATCGACGCGCTGAAAGAAAAATTCGAACAGCAGCGTGCTGAGCTAGTTGCAAAAATCGGTGAAAACATGGACATCCGTCGTGTTTCATTCATCGAAGGCGCGAAAGTAGGTTCTTACCGTCACGGCGACCGCATCGGTGTGGTTGTAGCTGCAAACGCTGACGAAGAAACCATCAAGCACGTTGCTATGCACATTGCTGCATCTAAGCCTGAGTACGTTAACCCAGAAGACGTGCCAGCTGACGTGGTTGAGAAAGAAAAACAAATCCAGGTTGATATCGCGATGCAGTCAGGCAAGCCTGCTGAAATCGCAGAGAAAATGGTTGTTGGCCGTATGAAGAAATTCACCGGCGAAATCTCTCTGACTGGTCAAGCATTTGTTATGGACCCAGCGCAAACTGTGGGCCAAATGCTGAAAGAAAAAGGTGCCGAAGTGACTAACTTCATCCGCTTTGAAGTGGGCGAAGGCATCGAGAAAGAAGAAGTAGACTTTGCTGCAGAAGTAGCTGCTGCACAAAAAGGCTAATTTTTCTGATTCAGGCCGCGGTATTCGCCGCGGCCTTTCCATAACCTTCTTCCCTAACTTAGTGCCTAATATAAGGTAGTGACATGACTACAAATCCTAAGCCTGCATATCAACGCATTTTACTTAAACTCAGTGGTGAAGCCCTGCAGGGCAACGATGGATTCGGTATCGATCCAACTGTGCTAGACCGTATGGCACAAGAAATTAAAGAATTGGTCGAGTTAGGTGTTCAGGTCGGATTAGTCATCGGCGGCGGTAATTTATTCCGTGGCGCTGGTCTTGCCGAAGCGGGAATGAACCGTGTTGTGGGCGATCACATGGGTATGCTGGCCACCGTGATGAACGGTTTGGCAATGCGTGATGCACTTCATCGTGCCTATGTGAACGCACGAGTGATGTCCGCCATTCCACTTAATGGTGTGTGTGACAGCTATAACTGGGCTGAAGCGATTAGCCAGCTTCGTAATGGCCGTGTGGTGATTTTCTCTGCCGGAACGGGCAACCCTTTCTTTACCACGGATTCAGCGGCGTGCCTACGCGGCATTGAAATTGAATCTGACGTGGTGATCAAAGCAACAAAAGTCGACGGCGTATACAGTGATGACCCAACCAAAAACCCAGATGCTGAGCTTTATTCAACCTTGAGTTACCAAGATGTACTCGAAAAAGAGTTGAAAGTAATGGATTTGGCCGCATTTACGTTAGCACGCGATCACCAAATGCCGATCCGTGTGTTTAACATGAATAAGCCGGGCGCCTTACGCCGTGTCGTGATGGGTGAAACAGAAGGCACTCTGATTACTAACAGCTAAGCCGATTTAGTGGCATAATCGGACAGTAAAATTCAATCGCAAGGATACCTCCAGTGATTAACGATATTAAAGCAGACGCCAAAGCGCGTATGGATAAAAGTGTAGAAGCGCTTAAACACAATCTTTCAAAACTTCGCACCGGTCGTGCCCACCCAAGCTTGTTGGAAGGCATTACGGTTGAATACTACGGTGCACCAACACCGTTGAAGCAACTCGCCTCTATCGTTGCTGAAGATGCACGAACCTTGGCGATTACTGTTTTTGACAAGCAAGTGGCACAAGCCGTTGAAAAAGCGATCATGACTGCAGATTTGGGCCTTAACCCAGCATCAGCAGGTACCGTGATTCGTGTGCCGCTTCCTCCATTGACGGAAGAGCGTCGTAAAGAGATGGTCAAGTTGGTGCGCGCAGAAGGTGAACAAGGCCGCGTTGCGGTGCGTAATATCCGCCGTGACGCTAATAGTGACCTTAAAGCACTGTTGAAAGACAAAGAAATCTCTGAAGATGACGAGCGCCGTGCACAAGATGAAATTCAAAAGCTGACGGATGCTGCGGTGAAGAATGTTGATGCGCTTCTTGATGCAAAAGAAAAAGAGTTGATGGAAGTCTAAATCTCATTAGACTTTACCACCAATGTCAAAGCGCTGTGCGTGCAGTACAGCGCTTTTTATTTGCCAAGGAGAAACATGAGTTCCCAGTCTCTTGATGCGCAGCTCGAGTCTGCCGCCCTACCGCAGCACATTGCCGTTATCATGGATGGAAACGGACGTTGGGCAAAGGCGCGAGGCAAAGCCCGTGTATTTGGGCATAAAGCCGGTGTTAAAGCAGTGCGTAAAACGGTGAAGGCGGCGTCGGAGCTTGGGGTAAAAGCCCTAACCTTGTTTGCGTTCAGCAGTGAAAACTGGCGTCGGCCAGAAGATGAAGTCAGTGTGCTGATGGAGTTGTTCATCAGTGTGCTTTCTCGCGAAGTCAAACGCTTGAACAAAAATGGTGTCCAACTTCGCGTTATCGGTGATACCTCTCGATTTAACCCATCGCTACAACAAAAAATTGCCGAAGCTGAAGCTTTGACCGCAAATAACGATCAACTCGTGCTCAATATTGCGGCTAACTATGGTGGGCAATGGGATATCACTCAAGCGGCACGTCGTGTCGCAGAGCAAGTCGCGACTGGTCAATTACAGGTCAGCGATATCACAGAGCAAGATATTGCTCGTCAATTGATGCTATCTGACTTACCCGATGTGGATCTAATGATCCGCACCAGTGGCGAATGTCGCATTAGTAACTTCATCTTGTGGCAAGCCGCCTATGCCGAGTTGTATTTTACAGAACAATATTGGCCCGATTTCAACGAGCAAAGCCTGTTCGATGCGGTCGCTTGGTATGTCAATCGTGAACGACGCTTTGGCTGTACCGGCGAGCAAATCAAAGCCATGCTAACAACCGATAAGTAACCACGAGGAATCAGTTTGCTCAAACAACGTGTTTTAACCGCGGCCTTGTTAGTCCCTTTGGTGGTCGCCGCTATCTTTTATTTGCCTTTTCCCGCGTTTGTTGCGGTGATTGCTGCTGTGACGCTGCTCGGGCATTGGGAGTGGACACAGTTTGTGTCCACCTCTTCAAGACTGCTCACCTTTATCGTTCCAGCTGCGGCAGTGGCACTATCCATTTATAGTCTCCCTTTTAGTGCCTATGCGCTGAGCCATTTAGCGGTGGCGCCCTTTTCGGTAGCAGCAGTAGGGGCGGCATGGTGGTTGTTTGCCACTGGGTTGGTCTTAGCCTTTCCTAAATCCGGAGCGCTTTGGACGCACAGCCGCTTACTGCGCCAGCTATTCGGTCTTTTGACCTTATTGCCTTTTATGTGGAGCGTGTTGATCTTACGCGCCGCAGACTATCAGTTTTCCACCTATTACGGTGCAAAACTGGTGCTTCTGGTGTTTGTGTTGGTGTGGTGTGCGGATAGCGGTGCCTACTTTGCGGGTAAAGCGTTCGGTAAACATAAAATGGCACCGGCAGTGAGCCCCAATAAAACCCTAGAAGGCTTGCTTGGTGGGCTCGTGGCCGCCGTTGCCGTGACATGGGCCGGTGCGCAGCTTCTCGATATTCATTTTGCGAGCGTGGGCGCGCTGCTTTGTATCGCTGCAGTCACAGCGTTAGCGTCGGTGCTGGGCGATTTGGCAGAGAGCATGTTTAAGCGTGTCTCTGGCGTGAAAGACAGTGGGAATTTATTACCTGGCCACGGCGGTATTTTGGATCGAATTGACAGTTTGACCGCTGCATTTCCCGTTTTTACCGTGCTGTATTTCGCGTTTGCGAATTAAGTAAAACGAGCGTATCACATGCAAAAAATCACTGTATTAGGTGCCACTGGCTCGATCGGAACCAGTACGCTTTCTGTGGTTGAGGCTAACCCTCAACAGTTCGAAGTGACCGCACTGGCGGCCAATACCAATGTGGAAAAGATGACTCGCCTTTGCTTGCATTGGCGGCCGCGTTTTGCGGCCATGGCCGATGAGAACGCTGCATTGGAATTGGCGCAAGCGCTGAAAACGAAAGGGCTTAACACAGAAGTGTTGGCCGGAGAGCAAGGTTTATGCACGCTCGCATCTTTGGCTGAGGTGGATATGGTGATGGCAGCCGTGGTGGGGGCGGCAGGCTTGATGCCGACCATGGCTGCGGTGAAAGCGGGTAAGCGCGTTTTGCTTGCCAATAAAGAGGCCTTGGTGATGTCAGGGCAATTCTTTATTGATGCAGTTTACCAATATGGGGCAGAGCTATTACCTATCGATAGTGAGCACAATGCGATATTCCAGTGCTTACCGCAGGTTGTACAAGCTAACCCTGGCCGCTGCGATCTGAGTGCTGCTGGCGTGAGCAAAATCTTGCTCACAGGCTCAGGGGGGCCTTTCCGTTATCGTGAACCTGAGACCTTGCATACCGTGAGCGTAGCGGAAGCAGTTGCTCATCCCAATTGGTCGATGGGACCAAAAATCTCCGTTGATTCCGCTACCATGATGAATAAAGGCTTGGAGTATATTGAAGCACGCTGGTTATTTAATGCACGTGCCGATCAGCTCGAGGTTGTGATTCATCCCCAATCGGTTATTCACTCGATGGTGCAAATGAGCGATGGTTCGGTACTCGCCCAATTAGGCACCCCTGATATGTGTACGCCTATCGCCCATGCGATGGCGTATCCATCACGTGTGACGACGTCGGTTGCACCGCTCGACTTTACCCAAGTTGGCGAATTTACCTTTATGGCACCGGATGCCCGCCGTTATCCTTGCTTGTCTTTGGCGATTGAGGCGTGCCAGCAAGGGCAGGCGGCGACAACGACACTCAATGCCGCCAATGAACAGGCGGTGGATGCCTTCTTAAAAGGCCAGATAGGCTTTATGGACATCGCACGGATTAATGAGGCGGTGTTATCACAAAGCACACTTCGCTCGCCATCAAGCTTGGATTGCCTGCTGGAGCTGGATAGAATGGCGCGAATTACGGCTAAGGAGCACATTGCTAAGGTTGCAAAATGAGTGCATTTCTATGGAACGCAGCGTCATTTATCGTCGCTCTCGGTGTGTTGGTGGCCATTCATGAGTATGGACACTTTTGGGTCGCGCGCCGCTGTGGCGTAAAAGTTGAGCGCTTTTCGATTGGTTTTGGGCGCGCACTATGGCGCTGGCGGGGCAAAGACGATACCGAGTATGTCATTGCCGCCATTCCGTTAGGTGGTTATGTCAAAATGCTCGACGAACGCATTGAGGCGGTCGCTGAGCATGACAAACCACGTGCATTCAATAATCAACCGCTGTGGCAACGCAGTGCAATTGTCGCCGCAGGGCCTATTGCCAATTTTCTTTTTGCGGTGGTCGCCTATTGGTTGATTTTCATGATGGGGATCCCAGCGGTTAAACCCGTCATTGGTCAAATAACCCCCAACTCCATCGCTGCAGAGGCCGGAATTGAACCGGGTATGGAACTTACCCATATTTCGGGCGTCGAAACCGCAGATTGGCAGGCTGTTAATTTCTCACTCATCAACCATATCGGTGATGAGCAGATGACCATGACAGCAAAGCCCGATGTGGCATCCAGTTATAGCCGGGACTACAGATTGGATTTAACCGCGTGGCAGTTTAATCCAGAGACTGAGTCTCCGCTGACAACCTTAGGGATCACCCCTTACCGTCCTGCGATTACACTCGATGTGGCCCAGGTGGTGGAGGGCAGTGCTGCTGCGAAGGCTGGTATTGCGTCTGGTGACACCTTAGTGGCGATTGATGGCAACAGATTACAAGCGTGGTCTGAACTGGTTGAGGCGGTACAAGCAAGCCCGAATCAACCACTGCAGGTGACGGTGACGCGCGCCGGGCGTGAGCAGGTGTTAAACCTAACACCGGATGCGCGTGAAAGTAATGGCAAGGTCACCGGGTACGCAGGTATTGCGCCGCAAATGGCACCTTGGCCGGAGGCTTATCGTTTTACGCAGCAATATGGGCCGCTGGCGGCGATCCCTGAGGCAGTCAGTAAAACCGGACAAGTTATCAGCCTCACCGTCAATATGGTGAAAAAGCTGATTGTTGGGGATGTGGGTGTCAATAACCTGAGCGGGCCGATTTCTATCGCCAAAGGCGCAGGGATGACAGCTGAGATCGGATTGATCTCATTTTTAGGGTTTATGGCGCTGATCAGCGTTAACCTCGGCATTATCAATTTGCTACCTCTACCGGTCTTAGACGGCGGGCATTTATTGTTCTTTGGTATTGAAGCGGTAACACGCCGGCCTGTACCAGAGCGCGTACAAGACTTTGGGTATCGCATCGGCGCTGCCGTGTTGATGATGGTAATGGCAGTGGCATTGTTTAACGACTTCGCCCGACTTTAAACGGTTAGTATTCAAGGATAAGTCAGAAGCACATGGCGATGAAAAAACTATTAATAGCGTCTCTTTTAGTCAGTAGCAGTGTGGCGCATGCGGATACATTCCAAGTCAGCGATATCCGCTTTGAGGGCCTACAGCGAGTTAGTTTAGGGGCAGCATTGCTCTCTATGCCGGTGCGTGTTGGAGACAAGGTGGATGATAGCGATGTCGCGGATGTCATCAATGCTCTGTTTGCGTCGGGTAACTTTGAGGATGTGCGGGTTTATCGTGATGATGATGCACTCTTAGTGAAAGTGATCGAGCGCCCAACCATTGCCAGCATTTCGTTTTCAGGCAACAAAGCCATCAAAGAAGAGCAACTGAAAGAAAACCTGACCGCATCAGGGTTGCGTGTAGGTGAGGCGTTAGACCGCACCAAGCTCAGCAAGATTGAAAAAGGCTTAGAAGATTTCTACTACAGCGTGGGAAAATACAGTGCATCGGTGAAAGCCGTGGTCACACCCTTACCACGTAACCGTGCGGATCTGAAATTTGTCTTCACCGAAGGTGTTTCTGCAAAAATCGAGCAGATTAATTTTGTGGGCAACCAAGTCTTCAGTGATGAAGAGCTGCGCGATAATTTCGACTTGCGTGTTGATGTTCCTTGGTGGAACTTCTTGGCTAACGAGAAATACCAAAAGCAAGTGCTCGCGGGTGACTTGGAAAAGCTACGCAGCTACTACCTAAATCGCGGCTATTTGAAGTTCCGCGTTGAGTCGACCCAAGTGGCGATTTCTCCGGATAAAAAAGGTGTATACATCACCTTAAATGTTAACGAAGGCAAGCCCTATCAAGTGGCAGATCTAAGCTTCCGTGGCGATCCTGAGAATGAGGAGATCTACCGCTCGCTAGTGAACTTTACCCGAGGTGATACCTATAACGGGGACAAGGTCACAGCGTTGGAAGAGGCGATTAAACGCCACCTCGGTGAAACCGGCTTTGCCTACCCGAAAGTGAGTACCATGCCGACGTTTGATGATGAGAATCAGCAAGTGTCGCTGACGGTCAACGTTGAGCCGGGCAAACGTATTTATGTCCGAAACATTCGCTTTACCGGTAATACCACCACCAAGGATGAAGTGCTGCGCCGTGAGATGCGTCAACTTGAAGGCACTTGGCTTAATGCTAAAGCCGTGAGTCGTGGTAAAGAGCGTCTCAACCGAACCGGTTTTTTCCAAAGTGCTGAAGTAGACACCAAGCGGGTTCCTGGCACCGACGATCAGGTCGATGTGAATTATAAGGTTAAAGAAGCCAACTCGGGCAGCATCAACTTTGGTATCGGCTATGGTACCGAATCAGGAGCGAGCTTACAGCTGGGCCTGCAGCAAGATAACTTTGCCGGCACCGGTAATCGCTTTGGTATTAATGCCATGGTTAACGATTACCGCAAGAACCTGACGCTTGAGTATCGTGACCCCTATTTTACTCTCGATGGTGTTAGCCTCGGGGGCAAGGTGTTCTATAACGAGTTTGAGGCGCGAGACGCTAACATCGTCGAATACACCAACCAAAGCTATGGGTCGAAATTGACGTGGGGCTTTTGGACCGATGAACTGAACTCAATTGATTTTGGGTTGGGCTATACCCACAACAAAATCGAAAATCTAGGTAAGTATTACCAGATCGATGAGTTTATGAAGCGCCATGAAGACCATAAGAACCATAATGATGGCCTAGAAGTGGATGACTTTGACTTATCCGTTTCATGGACGCGTAATAATCTCAACCGTGGTTATTTCCCTACGGCAGGTAACTATCAGCGAGCTTCTTACCGAATGACAGTGCCGGGCTCTGACGTCCAGTATTTTAAAATGCAATATGATATCCGCCAGTATGTGCCGTTAACTCAAGAGCATGAGTTCACGCTGTTGATGCGCGGTCGCCTTGGTTACGGCAATGGCTATGGCCAAATCAATGGCCAAGATCATATGTTGCCGTTTTATGAAAACTATTACGCGGGTGGTTTCTCGACCTTGCGTGGCTTCCGCTCAAATACAGTGGGCCCCAAAGCGGTATATGAGGCTGGAGGTTCAACACAGCCCGGCAGCGATGACGTCGAGAAAAATGAAGGAAGCTACGGTTCGAGTGACTCCGTGGGCGGTAACGCCATCGCTCAAGGTAGCCTAGAGCTGATTGTGCCTACACCGTTTGCCTCTGCAGAAGCGCGTCAGCAAATTCGTACCAGTGTCTTTGTGGACGCCGCCTCAGTGTGGGACACCGAATATGACGTCGCTGCTGCAGAGAAATACAGTGGTATTAGCAATATCAAAGATTACTCGGATCCATCCAATATCAGTGCCTCTTACGGGGTAGCCCTACAGTGGATGTCACCGATGGCACCTTTGGTATTTTCAATTGCAAAACCTATTACAAGCCAGCCTGGCGATGATGAAGAGTTCTTTACCTTCACTATCGGGCGCACATTCTGATCATCAGAAAGGAGACTATTGTGAAATCATTTTTGAAAGCAGCGGGACTTAGTGTCGCAATTCTGACCACGTCCATGTACGCATCAGCGGCTGATGCTGCACAGAAAGTGGGCTACGTATCGACTGGGGCGGTGATGTCTCAGCTGGCTCAAAAAAACAACCTAAACGAAAAACTGCGTGCTGAATTCAAAGACCGTGTAGCGGAAATTGAGCGCATGAAAGAAAAGCTCTCAGAAGGGGTTGAAAAGCTGAAACGCAACGGCGAGCTGATGAGCGAAGATGAGCGCATCAAACTGCAGCGTGAACTCCAATCGATGGAGTCGGACTACAAATTAAAAGTAAAAGCGTTACAGGAAGATCAACGCAAGCGTGGTGGCCAAGAAGAGTCTAAACTGGTCAAAAAGCTAAAAACCGCCATCGATCAAGTGGCTGAGCAAGAAGGTTACGACATTGTATTGGATGCCAATGCCATCTTGTACGCTAACCCAGGCGACGATCTCTCTGAAAAAGTCATTAATGCAGTAAAATAACAAACAATCGAGGAGCCCATGGTTTCGATTACT
Source organism: Salinivibrio sp. SS2 (assembly GCF_001722075.1). Lineage (NCBI taxonomy): Bacteria > Pseudomonadati > Pseudomonadota > Gammaproteobacteria > Vibrionales > Vibrionaceae > Salinivibrio > Salinivibrio sp. SS2. The sequence continues at coordinate 44,419 of NZ_MEBP01000079.1, forward strand.
CTCGCTGAATTAGCGGAAAAACTGGACGCTCAGCTCCACGGAGACGGTGCTGTAACAATAACCTCGCTAGCAGGGATGAATTCAGCGAGAGAAGGGCAAATCACCTTCTTATCGAGCCCGAAATACCGCAAACACTTGGCGCAGTGTCGCGCCAGTGCGGTGATGCTAAAAGAAGCGGACGTGTCATACTGCCGAGGCAATGCCTTGGTGGTTGCTGACCCTTATGTGGCTTATGCCAAAGTGGCCCAAATTTTAGATACCACACCTGCCTGTGCCACTGACATTGCGCCGACGGCGGTCGTTGCCGAAGATGCCATTCTGGGTGAAGGCGTGGCGATTGGTCCTAACGCGGTGGTCGAGTCCGGAACCTTAATTGGTGATGGCGTGCAGATTGGTGCGGGCTGTTTTGTCGGTAAAGGCGCCAAACTGGGGGCGCGAACCAAACTTTGGGCCAATGTCACCATTTACCATGATGTGGTTGTGGGTGAGGACTGCTTGGTGCAGGCGGGAACCGTAATCGGTGCGGATGGCTTTGGCTACGCGAATGAAAAAGGTAAGTGGATTAAGATCCCGCAGCTAGGTCGTGTTGTGATTGGTGATCGGGTCGAAATCGGTGCGTGTACGACCATTGACCGTGGTGCATTGGACGATACCTGCATTGCTGATGGCGTGATTATCGACAACCAGTGTCAGATTGCGCATAATGTATCGATCGGCGAAAACACGGCAGTGGCTGGTGCAACTGTGATGGCAGGCAGCCTAAAAGTAGGTAAGCACTGCATCATCGGCGGCGCCAGTGTGTTTAATGGCCATATGGAAATCACAGACAACGTTACCATCACAGGTATGGCGATGGTAATGCGACCGATTACTGAGCCGGGCATGTACTCGTCCGGCATTCCGTTACAGCCCAACCGCGAGTGGCGGAAAACAGCCGCGCGTGTGCTCAAGATTGACGAGATGCACAAGCGGCTAAAAGAGCTCGAAAAACAGCTCGATAACCAAGCTTAACGCAACAGATTGCAGGCCCGCCTCAAAAACGCGGGCCGTTTTGCGTTAAAGAAGTCAGTATTGGATTTGAACGGGAATACTACCTTGACTCGCGAAAATAAAGTGTTACACATCAACGAAATCAAAGAGCTGCTACCACATCGCTATCCGTTTTTGTTGATCGATCGCGTTACCGATTATGAAGAAGGCCAATACCTTCACGCGATAAAAAATATTACCGTGAATGAGCCTCAATTTACCGGCCACTTTCCTCAGTTGCCTGTGTTTCCTGGCGTATTGATCCTTGAATCAATGGCGCAAGCCACTGGCTTGCTGGCATTTAAGACATTCGGGAAGCCAAAAGACAACGAGCTATACTATTTTGCAAGCGTTGATAACGCGAAATTCCGCCGTCCTGTCACACCGGGAGACCAACTGGTCCTCGAGGTGGAGTTTATTAAAGAGCGCCGAGGAATTGCTGCCTTTACCGGAGTAGCGAAAGTAGACGGAGACGTTGTCTGCTCGGCGGAACTGAAGTGCGCAAGAAGAGAGATCTAATTGTGATCCACGAAACTGCCTATATCCACCCGACCGCCGTTGTAGAAGACGGGGTGACATTGGGAGAAAACGTTAAGATTGGCGCATTTTCTTTTATCGGAGAAGGTGTCGAGATTGGTGCGGGTACCGAAGTCATGACGCATGTCGTGATTAAAGGTCCTACGCGTATCGGCCAAGATAACCGCATCTATCAATTCGCATCGATCGGTGAAGCGTGCCAAGACCTGAAATATGCGGGTGAGCCCACGACGCTAGAAATTGGCGATCGCAACACTATTCGTGAAAGTGTCACCATGCACCGTGGTACGGTACAAGACAAAGGTGAGACTAAAGTTGGCAATGATAACCTATTCATGATCAACGCCCACGTGGCACACGATTGTGTGATCGGAAATCACTGTATTTTTGCCAACAATGCGACCCTAGCCGGTCATGTACACATCGACGATTACGTCATTGTGGGCGGCATGTCTGCGATTCACCAATTCTGTGTGGTGGGTAGCCATGCGATGTTGGGGGGCGGTTCTATTGTGGTCCAAGATGTCCCCCCCTATGTGATGGCTCAGGGGAACCACTGCGCGCCTTTCGGCATTAACGTGGAAGGATTGAAGCGTCGCGGATTCGAGAAAGCATCGATTCGTGCGATTCGTGCGGTTTACAAGAACATGTATCGTTCCGGTAAAACCCTTGAAGAGGTCAAACAGACGTTGGCTAGCCAGGTCGAGGACGATCCTGCCTTGGCCCTGTTTGTTGATTTCTTTGAACGTTCAACACGAGGCATCATTCGTTAATGTTGCCCAGCGAACGTCCATTACGAGTGGGAATTGTCGCCGGAGAAATCTCCGGCGATGTTTTAGGTGAAGGCCTTATCAAGGCAATTAAGGCCCAATACGGCAATGTAGAATTTGTCGGTATTGGTGGGCCGCGCATGATTGCGCAAGGCTGCCAGAGCCTATTTGATATGGAAGAGCTTGCTGTAATGGGGCTGGTTGAAGTGCTCGGCCGTTTGCCCCGTTTGCTGAAGGTTAAAGCGAGCCTCGTCAAACACTTCACTACCCATCCCCCCGATGTGTTTATCGGTATTGATGCGCCTGATTTCAACTTACGTCTCGAAGCATCGTTAAAACAGGCCGGCATTAAAACGGTTCACTATGTCAGTCCCTCGGTCTGGGCATGGCGTCAAAAGCGTATTTTTAAAATTGCGGCCGCGACCGATCTTGTCTTGGCGTTTTTGCCGTTCGAAAAAGCGTTTTACGATAAGTTCAACGTCCCTTGCGCGTTTGTCGGCCACACCATGGCTGATAGCATTCCCATGCAAGTCGATCAGCGCGAGGCACAACAAGCGTTGGGGCTGGATACCAACAAACGTTGGTTAGCCGTCTTGCCGGGAAGTCGTGGGAGTGAGATGGCAATGTTGGCGCCGCCATTTTTGCAAACCTGCCAGCGTCTGTCACAGAAGTATCCAGATCTCGGCTTTGTGGTTGCCTTGGTGAATGATGCACGCCGCGCACAATTCGAGCAGGCGTGGCAAACCCATGCGCCGGAATTGTCATTTACCTTGGTGAATGATACGGCAAGGCAAGTGATCAGTGCTTCTGATGCGGTGTTGCTGGCCTCTGGTACCGTTGCCCTTGAGTGTATGTTGCTGAAGCGTCCCATGGTTGTAGGCTATAAAGTGAAGCCTTTGACTGCGTGGCTAGCACGGCGTTTGCTCAAAACGCGCTATGTGTCTTTGCCCAATATCCTCGCCGATGCCCCTTTGGTGCCCGAATTATTGCAAGAAGAGTGCGAGCCTGAGGCGCTGGCAGCAGCTGTTTCACGTATGTTGGATGGCGATAACCAAGCCTTGCTTGAGACTTTTACACAGCTGCATCAAACCATTCGTAAAGATGCGGACGCCTCTGCAGCCTCCGCAGTATTAGAGTTAGTAAAAAATCATGACAGATGAGGTATTTGTATACCCTGACGCACGCTTGATTGCTGGCGTGGATGAAGTTGGGCGAGGTCCTTTGGTGGGCGCGGTTGTCACAGCGGCTGTTATCCTCGATCCGAATCAACCGATTGAAGGGCTCACCGATTCAAAAAAGCTGAGTGAGAAAAAACGTCTCGCGTTGTACGATGAAATCAAAGCCAAAGCCTTGGCGTGGTCGGTAGGGCGCGCAGAGCCCGAAGAAATTGATCGCTTAAATATTCTTCAGGCCACTATGGTCGCGATGCAACGCGCTATTGCAGGCCTTGCCGTTACTCCCGATTACGCATTGATTGATGGTAATCGTGTTCCCTCGCTCCCGATGCCGGCGCAAGCGGTGGTGAAAGGCGACTTACGCGTCGCCGAGATCAGTGCGGCGTCGATCTTGGCGAAAGTAGACCGTGATAGAGAAATGGCTGAGTTGGACATCGCCTATCCGGCCTATGGATTTGCCCAGCATAAAGGCTATCCTACCAAGGCGCATATGGCCGCATTGAGTGAGCATGGCGCTTTACCAATGCACAGAAAAAGCTTTAAACCGGTTAAACGCGCCCTTGGTTTAGCGTAAGTGACGGCGCTTTATCATTTCCAATCCCTAGATAGTAACGAGTTTTATGTCTGAGCCACGTTTCGTCCATTTACGTATTCACAGTGATTTCTCCATGGTCGATGGGTTGTCCAAAGTCCCGCCACTGGTTAAGAAAGTGGCCGAAATGGGCATGCCTGCGATGGCCTTGACAGACTTTAGCAACCTTTGTGGGTTGGTAAAGTTCTATAACACCGCGAATAATGTGGGTATGAAACCTATCATTGGTGCCGATTTTAAGGTGCAGTCGGAGGCGTTTGGCGATGAATTATGCCAGCTGACCCTTCTTGCCGCGGATAAAGCGGGGTATAAAAACCTCACTTTACTGATTTCCAAAGCTTACTTGCGCGGCCATGTTCAACATACGCCAGTGATCGACCAAGAGTGGCTGGTAGAACACGCTGACGGGTTGATTGTATTATCTGGCGGTTGCCGAGGAGACTTGGGCAAAGCCTTACTGAAAGGCAATAAGGCGCTTGCTGAAGAGTGCGCCCGTTTTTATCAAGCCCATTTTCCCAATGCTTATTACATGGAGCTCGTTCGCACTGGACGTCAGGATGAAGAAGTGTACTTGCACTTTGCGGTCGACTTTGCCACCGAGCACGACCTGCCTGTGGTGGCGACGAACGAAGTGTGCTTTATCTCGCCCGACGAGTTTGACGCCCACGAGATCCGTGTGGCCATCCACGATGGTTATACGTTAGACGACCCACGTCGCCCGAAAAACTACAGTGCCGAGCAATATCTGCGCACTGAGCAAGAGATGTGCGAGCTCTTTGCGGATATCCCAGAAGCATTGGCAAATAGCGTGGAAATTGCCAAGCGCTGTAATGTGCCGGTCAGACTTAATGAATACTTCCTGCCGAACTTCCCAACCGAAGGGATGGAGATTGATCAGTACTTGGTCAAACGCTCCAAAGAAGGCCTAGAAGAGCGACTGGCGTTTCTTTTCCCCGATGAGAAAGAGCGCGCCCTCAAGCGACCTGAATACGACGAGCGCCTTGACCGTGAACTCGGTGTGATTAACCAAATGGGCTTCCCTGGTTACTTTTTGATCGTGATGGAGTTTATCCAATGGTCAAAAGATAACGATATTCCGGTGGGACCCGGACGGGGTTCAGGAGCCGGCTCCTTGGTTGCGTACGCCCTTAAAATCACTGATTTGGATCCCCTAGAGTTCGATCTGCTTTTTGAGCGCTTCTTGAACCCAGAGCGGGTTTCCATGCCCGACTTCGATGTCGACTTTTGCATGGATAAGCGTGATTTGGTGATCGATCACGTGGCCGAAATGTACGGCCGGGATGCGGTATCCCAGATCATTACTTTCGGTACCATGGCGGCCAAAGCGGTGATCCGAGACGTGGGTCGTGTATTGGGTCACCCCTATGGGTTTGTTGACCGTATTTCTAAATTGGTGCCGCCCGACCCGGGCATGACGTTGGCAAAGGCGTTTGAAGCTGAACCGCAGTTGGTTGAGGTTTACAACGCAGACGAAGAAGTCAAAGCGTTGATCGACATGGCCCGCATGCTCGAAGGGGTGACACGTAACGCGGGTAAGCACGCGGGCGGGGTGGTGATTTCACCGACGACGATTACGGACTTTGCACCGCTATATTGTGACAGTGAAGGGCACCACCCTGTCACCCAGTTTGATAAAAACGATGTTGAAACGGCCGGTCTTGTGAAGTTTGACTTCTTGGGGCTGCGGACGCTGACCATTATCGACTGGGCGCTGGGAATGATTAACCCTCGCTTACAAGCGCAAGGCAAAGATCCTATCGATATCGCGGCGATTCCGATGGCCGACCAAGCATCATTCGAGATGCTGCGTAAGGCAGAGACGACAGCTGTGTTCCAGCTGGAATCGCGGGGCATGAAAGAGCTGATCAAGCGTCTCCAACCGGACTGTTTTGAAGACATGATCGCACTGGTGGCTCTGTTCCGCCCAGGCCCATTGCAATCAGGGATGGTGGATAACTTTATCGACCGTAAACACGGACGAGAACAAGTCTCTTATCCCGATGAAAAGTGGCAACATGAGTCACTGAAAGAGACCCTTGAGCCGACCTACGGCATCATCTTGTATCAAGAGCAGGTGATGCAAATTGCCCAGATCTTAGCCGGGTATACGCTCGGCGGCGCCGATTTGCTACGTCGTGCGATGGGTAAGAAAAAACCCGAAGAAATGGCCAAGCAGCGCGACATCTTTGAAAAAGGCGCGATCGCAAACGGCATTGATGGCGAACTTGCCATGCGTATCTTTGACTTGGTGGAAAAGTTTGCCGGTTATGGTTTCAACAAATCACACTCCGCCGCTTATGCCTTGGTCTCTTATCAAACACTGTGGTTAAAGGCGCATTATCCGGCTGAATTCATGGCCGCCGTTATGACCGCGGATATGGATAACACCGATAAAGTTGTCGGACTGGTGGAAGAGTGCCGTCGCATGAAACTAACGGTACTCCCCCCAGATGTGAACGCGGGTTTGCACCGCTTTACCGTCAATGACAAAGGGGAGATTGTCTACGGTATTGGCGCGATTAAAGGGGTGGGTGAAGGGCCGATCGACAATATAGTTGCGGCGCGAGAGCAAGATGGCTACTTCCGTGACTTATTTGATTTCTGTGCGCGCATTGATACCAAAAAAGTCAATAAGCGTGTGATTGAACGCTTGATTCGCGCAGGCGCCATGGATAGGCTTGGCCCTCATCGAGCGGCAATGATGGCATCACTCGATGACGCTATTCGCGCGGCCAGTCAGCATCATCAAGCCGAGTCTTACGGACAAACCGATATGTTTGGTGTCCTCACGGATGCACCGGAAGAGGTCGAGCACGCCTATGCGAATGTGGCACCTTGGCCAGATAAAGTGTGGCTGGAAGGGGAGCGAGAAACCCTAGGGCTGTATTTGACCGGCCATCCCATCAATAGCTATCGTAAAGAGCTTAAACACTATGTGACATGGCGATTGGAAGACGCGCATGCCACCAAGCGTGATGTGGTGTCTACGGTCGCCGGTCTTGTGATTGCGGCGCGTGTCATGACCACCAAGCGCGGTTCTCGTCTTGGGATCTTAACCCTCGATGATCGTTCGGGTCGTATGGAAGTGATGCTTTTTTCTGACGTACTCGACAAATATCTCGATCTGGTGGAGAAAGACAGAATTCTGGTGGTCTCAGGACAGGTCAGCTTTGATGACTTCAATGGTGGGCTTAAAATGACGGCCCGTGAAATCATGGACATCAGTCAAGCGCGAGAAAAATATGCGCGCTGTTTGGGCATCTCTATCATGGAAGAGCAAATTGATGCCCCGTTTTTTGAACGGTTTCATGATACGTTGGCACCGTACCGTTCAGGGACTGTGCCAGTGAATCTTTATTACCAGCGCCGTGATGCACGGGCGCGGTTACGTTTAGGGGCGGAGTGGCGAATTACCCCCGCGGATGAACTGATCGATAATTTAAAAGGCTTGCTTGGCGACGAGCAGGTCGAATTAGAGTTTAACTAAGCTTAGCTGGTGACGCATCGCGTACACTGGCGGTGACCAATAGGATTCTCTTGGTATGAGTCTTAACTTTTTAGAATTCGAACAACCGATCGCAGAGCTAGAAGCTAAAATTGAAGCCCTTCGCGCTGTCTCCAAGCGTGGCGGAGAAGATGCGGTTAATCTTGATAAGGAAATTGAACAACTGGAAACCAAGAGTCTTGAGCTTACGCGCAAGATCTTTGGTGATTTAGGGGCATGGCAAGTGGCACAACTGGCGCGCCACCCTCAACGTCCTTACACCTATGATTATGTCGATCTTATCTTTCACGAATTTGACGAGCTGGCGGGCGATCGCGCCTATGCGGATGACAAAGCCCTAGTAGGCGGTATTGCACGCTTAGAAGGGCGTCCAGTGATGGTCATCGGTCACCAAAAAGGCCGTGATACCAACGAGAAGGTAAAGCGTAATTTTGGTATGCCAAAGCCTGAAGGATATCGCAAAGCATTACGCTTGATGAAAATGGCAGAGCGATTCAACATGCCAGTGATCACTTTTATTGATACTGCCGGTGCTTACCCAGGCGTGGGGGCAGAAGAGCGTGGTCAGTCAGAAGCCATTGCACGTAACTTGAAGGAAATGGCGGGCCTGACCGTGCCGGTGATCTGTAATGTGGTTGGTGAAGGCGGCTCAGGCGGTGCCTTGGCGATCGGTGTTGGTGACTACGTCAATATGCTCCAGTATTCAACATACTCAGTGATTTCGCCCGAAGGCTGCGCCTCTATTTTGTGGCGTGATTCGGCCAAAGCACCACAAGCGGCAGACGCAATGGGTATGACTGCGCCACGCTTGAAAGAGCTGGGCTTGATTGATGCTGTGATTGAAGAGCCTCTAGGTGGTGCGCATCGCGATATGAAAGCGACGGCACAAAGCATTAAACAAACCTTGATTAGCCAGCTCGCGGATTTGGAAGCATTGGATACTGAAAGCCTACGCGACCGCCGATATCAGCGTTTGCTCAGTTATGGTTACTGCTAATTACCACTCGGCAATCGAGCACAATGAAAGGGCCTAATGGCCCTTTTCTTTTTGCTACGCGCCAGCAACAATAGGCGCAGACTCACAATAACAGATGCTTATGCTCACCCAATACCTGACAGACACACTGGCGCCGCTAACGGCTCAGCCACGACAAATTCTTTTAGCCCTGAGTGGGGGATTAGACTCTCGGGTACTGCTGGATCTATTGGCCAGTTATCGCGACCAGCATCCGCAGCACGACTATTCCGTGTGTCATGTTCATCATGGTTTGCAGGCCGATGCCGATAAGTGGGCGACACAATGTCAGGTTTGGGCGGAGCAAGCGGGTTTTTCCTTCATCCTAAAACACGTCACTCTCGACCCTGAGTTAAGCACAGAGCATGCAGCTAGAGAGGCACGCTATCAAGCCTTTCAAGAGTTACTCCAACCCCATGGACTCGTTCTTACCGCGCAACACAGTGATGATCAAGTCGAGACCTTCTTTTTGGCATTGAAGCGAGGAAGTGGTCTGGAAGGATTGGCGGGAATGCCCACTGTGAGAAAACTCGGCAAAGGGCTCTTAGTCCGTCCTTTGTTGGCAGCGTCACGGGCGCAATTGCATCACTACGCGCGTCAAAAAGGGTTGGCATGGGTGGAAGACCCGAGCAACCAAGATACACACTTTGATCGTAATTTTATCCGTCAACAATGGCTCCCAGAAGCTGACGCGCGTTGGCCGGGGTTTCGCACTGCCGTGCAACGCACGCAGCAATTATGCCAAGAGCAAGCGGCACTCTTAGCAACATTTGTCGCCCCTTTGGTCGAAAACGCCATCGATACGGACAACAGTTTGTCTTTGGCACATCTTCCTCTTGCGGATCTTGCTCTGTGCCGGGCGATGTTACGACACTGGTTGAAGTACCATGATCTGATTTTAACTCAGGCCCAGCTTAATACGCTGATCCAGGATGTGGTGCAGGCAAGAGCGGATGCTAACCCGCAACTGTCGGTTGATGGAAAGACCATTCGTCGTTATCAGCAGCGTTTGTATCTTATTGCTGACTCCGTGGATGTCACTGCATGGCAAGGTAAACTGACGCCACAATCGCCACTACATTTGCCGGATGGATTAGGGCGTTTGGTGCTTCTTCCTTATACAGAGCGCGCGCAAGGATTGGCATTAGGTCCTTTGCCACAGTCTTGGATATCGGTGCAGTTTAATCCCAGCGGGTTAAGCGCCCATCCTGCCGGGCGGCAAGGCCGTCGTAAACTCAAGAAGCTTTATCAAGAATACGGTATTCCAAGTTGGCAGCGGCGTCGCTTGCCAATCCTTTGCGACGAGCGTGGTGTAATCGCCGTGGCGGATTGCTTTGTGAGTCAATCCGCGGTCGGGAAGGTATGGCGTTTAGTCTGGGAGCGGGAAAACACTGCTTAACTTATCCCTTACCCGCCAATTATCTGCCTGCTCATAAAACCACCAGTCAGATAAACGACACTTGCTAAATTTGTCCGAATTACTTAATGTACTAGTCTAATGATACATTGAGGTAAAGAAGTAATGGCATCGAGTCGTGAATTATTTGGCACCCGAATAGGCTTTGTCCTTGCTGCAGCCGGCGCGGCTGTGGGACTAGGCAATATTTGGGGGTTCCCAACGCAGGCGGCGAGCAACGGGGGCGGCGCTTTTTTATTAGTCTACTTACTGATGATCTTACTCGTTGCTTTTCCCATGTTGGTGGTGGAGATGGCGATTGGTCGGCATGGCCGCGCTAACCCGTTGGACAGCATGCGTGCGCTGAGTGATAACCCTCTTCTGAAGCGTTTTGGCAGTGGCGTAGGGCTGATTGGCTTGGCTGTACCTTGTATGGTTTTGGCGTTTTACAGCATTGTAGGCGGATGGTTAGTCTCTTTTTTATTGGCTGCAGTGGCAGACATTTTCCAGTTTTCAGACGCATCCGCTTGGTTAAAAGGCTTCTCAGCATCACGTAATCTCTTTGGGGCGGTGGTGTTTTATGTGCTCACCATTGTGATCGTACAGGCGGGGGTTAAGCAGGGGATTGAGCGTTGGTCAACCCGTCTCATGCCCGCGCTGTTTGTCCTCTTTGCTGCGATGTTTGTCTATATCATGACGCTACCCGGTGCGACAGAAGGCTTAAAGCACTACCTGATCCCCGACTTTAGCAAAGTGATGGACAAAGATTTGCTATTAGCAGCCATGGGACAGGGCTTCTTCTCTCTGACGATTGGCGGGTGCTCCATGCTGATTTATGGCTCGTACCTTAGCCACAAAGAAAACCTGCCGAAAATGGCACTGAGTGTCACTTTGGTCGATACCGCAGTGGCGGTGATTGCCGGGCTAGTAGTGTTGCCAGCGATGTTTGTTGCCATGCATCAAGGCGTTGAGATTTACGCGCAAGACGGCAGTTTGCTCAGTGCCGATACCTTGGTGTTTACTGTGTTGCCTTTATTGTTTGAAAGTTTAGGCGCGGCAGGCCCGTATGTGTCTCTCGTCTTCTTTTTGCTGATGACCATCGCTGCCCTGACATCCTCGATTTCTATGCTGGAGTGTCCTGTAGCGCTGGCCAGTGAGCGCTTGGGCTCAAGCCGGAAAATCACCAGCTGGGTGTTAGGGGGGGTGATTGCGCTCTGCAGTGCGGTGATTGTGTTTAACTTCGGTGCGCTATTTGGTTTAGTTGCGAAGGTGGCGACCCAATATTTCCAACCCTTTGCGGCGCTACTTTTCTGCCTATTTGGTGGTTGGATTTGGTCGCGTGATCGCAAGCTAGCGGCATTGCGCGAAGGTTATGATGATATTGAGCAGAGTCTGTTCTGGAAAATCTGGCCTGTGTATGTGAAGTTTGTTTGCCCTGTATTGGTAGCCACAGTGTTGTGGGTCTCTCTTGGCTAAAGGCCAAATGATGACACTAAAAAAGCGGACATCGGTCCGCTTTTTTATCGCTGCTTAACAGGCAAGGCGAGATGAGTTAACGGAACTGTTTGGCGTCTTCTAAATACGTAAAGCCAGCATCCGCTAAGCGCGCACACAAGGTCTCGCGGTCGATATCATAGTAACGTACTAAGTCCTCTAAACTGGCAAACTCATCGCGTAGCTTCATGTTAATAATGCTCATGAGCATGACAGGATCCATCGAGGCATAGTTTTTCAAATCCATCTTAATCCTCGTGATCGCTAATCAATAAATTGGCAGCAGCAAATGCGGCTTGTTCACGACGAGCTGGCGAAACACTCTCGTCACTTGCGACATCATTTAATGCTTTCAGCGCGCAGCTGATAGCGGCAGGAATGTAGCCTTGTTCGCCACTGCCAATCTCGGCATAGCGCTGGCGGATGAGTTCACAGCAATCTGCAACTTTCATAATGGATCTCCTCAATAGTACTGCACGCACTATAGCGAAAGGAGAGGCGTTGAGAAAAGGGTTAGCGAGCGCGTTTTTGGCGATACATGCTCTGATCGGCACGCTCATAAAGCGAAACGCTGTTATCGCCTTTACGATATTGGGCATAGCCAACCGAGGCGCTGATATCGTGCGCGCTGAGTAATCGGTCATTGGTGACCAGATGTTTGACTCTATGGGTGACATTGGCGACTGAATCATCACCGGCGGGCTGTAGCAAGACCGCGAATTCGTCACCGCCTAAGCGATAACAGCGGTCGCTACCACGCACGGCCTCTTTGACCAGCAGCGAAAAACGACGAAGCACTTTATCACCGTCTAGGTGGCCATAGTTATCATTGACTTGTTTAAAGTTATCCATATCGAACATCATCATGACCAAGCCAATATTTTGCCGCTCACAAACGGCAACCGCGTGCTGCAAATCCTGCTCAAAGCTGGTTCGGTTGTGCAGTCCGGTTAATCCATCCAGCAGTGCCATGTTCTTTACACGGGTATATTCAACCGCATTGGTCAGCGGACCGGCAAGCAACTTATGGTAGGTGTGTAATAGGCTAATTTCATCCGGATCAAGTTTATACGGAGTGGAGTACTGCAGCACCCCTAATGGTTGCTTATTAAATTTAATCGCGAAGGTTTGGCGGAAAGTATGTTGCTCACCCCGACGGATAATGTTTGAGATTTCGTCGTGCTCCCAAATGATACGACCAATATCAATCTGCTTTTCTACCTCCCGTGCATACACCTCAAACAATACCTTGATATCGAGGTGTCCTTGCAGTTTTTGTAGCAACAACAAACGCTGATCAGCACCCAGCGGAACTTTACGCGGGGCGATGCCAGAGTGTGTGAATTGCTTTAAATGCGAGGCAGTCATTAATAATCAACAGCTATCTGATTTGTGGGTCATGCTGAATAAGCAGAATCCATGCCAGCCTATTATCAAGGCGAAGAGACGTCGTTTGGCTGCGATCTATCTCGTTCTTTTTGGATGACTATTCTATCAACAAGGAGAGGATTTGGGATCTGTGATTCTGTGCGTCTTGGTAGCCGATGTCAATTAACTGGCGAAGATATGCCGGCTCGAACAATAAATAACTGGCAAAGGTAGCATCTTGTGAGGCATTGATGCCTAAAAGCCTTAACAGGGCACGAGCGGCAAAGGGCATATGGCGATAAAAACGCTTGGCTACGGGCTCGAAAGGGACCGATGGACGCAGGTGTAGGACATTCACTTTTCTTAATCCTAGCTGGTGGCGCTGCGCGTCGTTCAGGGCAAGGTGAATTTGGTTCATGCGCTGCAAGTTTTCTAAGTCGGCCGACAAGGTATCAGCAAATATTGCGTTCATCAGGTGACCACCCAGCATCGCGAGCCCTGGCGCTGACGGGTCGATATTGCCAGCAGTGCGAATACCTGTGGTTAAATCCAAAATGAGGATCCGCTCCGCCCCCATTTTAATCGCCGGTCGCAAAGGGGCGATTTGGTGAATCGCACCATCCCCATAAAACTCATGGCCAATGCGTGAGGCAGGGAACACGAAAGGAATGGCTGAAGAGGCCAGTAAATGCTCTGTCGAGAGTTGACTGCGTCGGCCGACAGCTCTTGCCCGCTCCCATGGCGAAATACTGGCATCACCTTGAAAAAAACTGACCGATTGGCCGGTTTGATAGTTGGAAGCGGTCACCGATAGGCCATGAAGGTGACCGGACAGTAACTGATAGTTTAACTTATTAAAATTAATGGTTTGATTTAGCAATTCACGCAATGGGCGATTATTTAACAGGCCAAAAGGTGAAGTGGGTTGATAGCGTGACTGAAAGCGCTGTCCTGTTTGGCTAGCGAGGTGACTTAACAGACCAAGAGGCTGACTGGCAAAAATACGCGATGTATCGAGCCGATGCCAGAGCCATGACAACTTTTTGACGCCAAGTCGAAAAGATGACGCATAGCTAGCCAGAGACACCGCATTGATTGCACCGGCAGATGTGCCGGAATATATCGTAAATGGACTGGTGTGAACGCGAGGGTACCATTCAGCAATGGCAGCCAGTACACCGACTTGATAGGCCGCACGCGCACCACCACCAGTCAGAACGAGAGCGATTTTAGGCTTGTGTGTAGACATATAACCGACGACGTTAAAAGGCTAACAGCTTGATTATAGTTACTTCACGCGCCCTGTCGCGCGTTAGTCATCACAACGTCCGTTTCTTTTTCATTATAGATAATGAGGTTGAAAATCATTATCAATTCGATCTATGGTGAGGAGGTCAATTAATCGATGGAGTGACAAGATGACTTATTCGTTTCCCGATTTACCCTATGCCTATGATGCTCTCGAACCGCATATCGATGAGGCAACCATGCGCATTCATCACCAGCGTCACCACAAAACCTATTTCGATAAATTCGTGGCTGCGATAAAAGAGACAGACCGCGATGGTGAGCCGGTTGAGGATTTGTTTCGAGATATCTCGTCGCTGCCAGCAGCAATTCGTAATCATGGGGGAGGATACTATAACCACCTGATTTACTGGCAATCGATGACGCCGAATCCTAAGCCTGCGCCAGAAGGTGCACTCTACGATGCGATTGTCGAGACCTTCGGCTCGCTTGATGCATTTAAAGAGGCGTTTAGCCAAGCGGCAATTGGTCAGTTTGGTTCAGGTTTTGCGTGGCTGGTGGTGAAAGAGGATGGCCAGCTTGCGATCACCTCAACGGCTAATCAAGACAACCCATTGATGGATATTGCAGAGGTCAAAGGTGAACCGATTTTAGGGTGTGATGTCTGGGAACACGCTTATTATCTTAACTACCAGAACAAACGTCCTGACTACGTGAACGCGTGGTGGAAGGTGGTGAATTGGTCATTTGCTGAAAAAGCGTACCAGCAAGCGATCGGTTAAAAAAAAGCCCCGCAACGCGGGGCATTTACTCTTTAGACGATAAGGCTTAAGCCAGTTTTGCTTGGATAAACGACAAGGCGTCGTCGATAGCGAACGGCACTTTCTCACCGTCGCGGCGATGCTTATATTCAAATACGCCATTATCCATGCTGCGCTCACCGATGACGATGGTATGCGGCACACCCACTAGCTCAATGTCTGAGAACATTACCCCAGGACGTTCTTTACGATCATCGAAGAGTACCTCGATACCGGCAGCAGTAAGATCTGCGTAAAGCTTTTCAGCCGCTTCACGGACACGCTCAGACTTGTGCATATTCATCGGCACAATCGCAACGGTAAACGGTGCAATCGCGTCTGGCCAAATGATGCCATTTTCATCATGGTTTTGCTCAATCGCAGCGGCAACCACACGTGTCACACCAATACCATAACAGCCCATTTCTAGGGTTGTATTTTTGCCATCTTGGCCGAGGACGCCTGCGCCCATTTTTTCCGAGTAGTTGTTACCCAACTGGAAAATATGGCCAACTTCAATACCGCGCTTAAACATCAAGGTGCCTTTGCCACATGGGCTAGGATCGCCTTCAACCACATTACGCAAATCGGCAACTTGGCCAAGTTCAACGTCACGGCCCCAGTTGATGCCAAAGTAGTGTTTGTCGTCAATGTTGGCACCGGCGCCGAAATCATTCATTACCGCGACGCTGCGATCGACAATAAACGGCGCAGGAAGATTGACCGGACCTAGTGAACCGGGACCGGCACCGACTAAGGCGCGAATTTCTTCTTCTGTCGCAAAGGTTAATGGCGCTGCAACTTCAGGAAGATTTTCTGCCTTCACTTCGTTGAGTTCATGGTCGCCGCGGATAATCAGCGCGATCAGGTCGGCGTCTACTTCATCAGAGGCCTTAACAAACAAGGTCTTGACGGTTTTTTCGATCGGCAACTTAAATTGTTCCACCAACTCGGCAATGGTTTTTGCATTTGGCGTGTCGACTAATTCCATCGCTTGGGTTGGCGCCTCAGCCTGATCTTTAGGCGCGAGTGCTTCTGCCTTTTCGATGTTGGCGGCGTAATCGGACTCGGTGGAGAAAGCAATCAGGTCTTCTCCGCTACCAGCAAGTACGTGGAACTCATGTGACGCGGAGCCACCAATCGCTCCTGTGTCTGCCAATACCGCGCGGTAATCAAGGCCCATACGATCAAAAATGGCGCAGTAGGCGGCACGCATTTTCTCGTAACTTTGCTCCATACCCGCTTTATCGATATCAAAGCTATATGCATCTTTCATGATAAATTCACGTGAACGCATCACGCCAAAACGCGGACGCACTTCATCACGGAATTTGGTTTGAATCTGATACAGATTGATCGGCAGTTGCTTATACGAGTTAATCTCGTTGCGCACCAAGTTAGTAATCACTTCTTCATGCGTGGGTCCAAGTACAAAGGGACGTTCGTGACGATCCGCGATGCGAAGCAGTTCTGGACCAAACTTTTCCCAGCGTCCTGTCTCTTGCCATAGATCTGCAGGCTGTACCACTGGCATAAGCGTCTCGACAGCGCCTGACTTGTTCATTTCTTCTCGTACAATGCGCTCAACTTTTTGTAGCACTCGTACACCGGTCGGCAGCCAAGTGTATAGACCTGAAGCAAGTTTACGAATCATACCTGCGCGCAGCATCAGCTGGTGGCTGACAATTTCTGCGTCGCTAGGGGTTTCTTTCAAAGTAGAAAGCAGATATTGACTGGTACGCATTTAAAGTTATCCGTTGATATTAGCGATCAATAATAAGTAGGGCATATTAACAGCGCGGGGGAGTTTCGACAAAAGCTTCTATGGTCTCAACGTGAATCTGGTCGTCAGACACCATGAAACGCACATTGAAATCGAACAGGTGGACGGCATAGTGCTTAGCATCTGGCTTGCCCTTTTTATAGGCAGGGCGAGGGTCTTGTGCGAGCACCTCTTCAATCACTTGGCGTTGGTATGTGCCCTCAGGATGTTGAGAGAGTGTCGCGAGGGCGGGGTTGGAAAAATGCACCGGCATCAAGTCAGGCTTTTGCTGAGCAAACCCGCCCTGAGCACTATCAAGACAATCAGAGTAGGGGATATAAGGTTTGATATCGATAATTGGCGTTCGATTGACAAGATCGCACCCCCGTACGACTAACCGGACTTGGCCCGGAGTAGACTCAACGCGAACCAGCTCTACCGCCGACATTCCGATACCATTGGGACGAAAGGTGGCACGACTGGCAAAGACGCCGACTCGCTCGTTTCCACCCAAACGCGGGGGACGAACTGTCGGGGACCAACCTTTATCTAAATTACGATCGAACAAGAATAGTAACCAAAGGTGGGAGAACTGCTCAATGCCTCTTACTGCATCAAGCTGATTCGCGTCACCGCGCAATTCAATATATGCCAAGGCACTAGGCGCTAGGCCCGGTTGTCGCGGCACAGCAAACTTTTCTTTAAACGGAGAAATCAAAGTGCCAACAGGAGAGATAGAGAAAGTATCTTGCATAGGGTGAAGTTCGGTTAATAGACGCACGCTAATCTTAACACGCGAGTTTCATTGAGTATGCAAAGATGCAAGCAACCACGCAGCATGTCATAATTATCGCCTGACACTGAATGAGGAATTGTGAGTGAGTTTTCCCGCTGTTTTTATTGATCGCGATGGTGTGGTCAATGTCGACCACGGCTATGTGGCGGATATCGATAATTTTGAGTATATCGACGGTGTGTTCGACGCATGCCGCGCCCTAAAAGAAAAAGGGTATTTATTAGTGCTGGTGACCAACCAAGCCGGTATCGCCCGTGGTTATTACTCTGAGCAAGACTTTTTGCAGCTAACGGAATGGATGGATTGGAACTTTGCCGACAAGGGCGTGGACTTTGACGGTATTTATTACTGCCCACATCATGCCAGTGAAGGGGTCGGTGAGTATCGGATTGATTGCGATTGTCGCAAACCCAAGCCGGGTATGTTGATTGAGGCTCAGCAGGAGCTCGATATTGATATGTCACGCTCGGTGATGGTCGGTGATAAAGCTGATGACATGAAGGCTGCACAAGCTGCCGGTGTGGCTACCCGTATTCTCGTGAAATCAGGAAAGCCTGTGACCGAGGAAGGGGAATCGTTAGCAACCTGCGTGGTGGATTCCATCGCAGATGTCCCGAGTACATTGAGCTAATTCACACGCGAGCCTATCAGAATCACACTTTTGTACCTTTTTGGTGATAATTTGTTCTAACGGTTAATTTCGTTGAAAAAAAGACTTGCGACTTAAATTTATCACCCTATAATTCGCTCCTCGTTGGCACGGCAAACCGCGCTAACAAACGGCAGCAAAGCCAAGTAAACAAAAAGCTTGACTCACTGCCTCGGTGGCGTAAAATGCCACTCCCGCTCAAAATTGAGCGACGCTCTTTAACAATTTGAC